>CAZRFG010000509.1:0-2072 GCA_964599205.1 uncultured Victivallaceae bacterium | reverse complement strand
TGAGAGCGAAGTCAAAGAGGTGGGTTATTTCGGCCCGGATATGCGCGCCGATGAGGAATTGTCCGCCGGTTCGGTGGGATATCTGATCCCCAATATCAAAAGTTCGTCGGAAACCCGGATCGGCGACACGGTGACCAATGTGCTGGATCCGTGTCCGAAACCGTTGCCGGGCTTTCAGGAGGTGCGGCCGATGGTGTTCAGCGGGATCTACCCGATTGACACGGCCGATTACGACCAGCTCAAGGCAAGTGTGGGAAAATTGCAGCTCAACGATGCGGCGTTTTTCTATCAGGCGGAGAGTTCGGCGGCGCTGGGATTCGGCTTCCGCTGCGGGTTTTTGGGCCTGCTCCACATGGAGATCATCCAGGAGCGGCTGCGGCGCGAATACAATATGGACATCATCGCCACTTATCCCAGTGTGATCTACCACGTCTACCTCAAGTCCGGCGAAATGGTGCGGGTCGACAACCCGGTTTATCTGCCCGATCCCTCGGCGATCGATTACATCGAGGAGCCGATGATCCAGGCCAAGCTGATGATGCCGACCGATTACATCGGCGACGTGATGAATCTGGTGATGAACAAGCGCGGCATCTGCACCTCGACCGACTCGGTCGATGCGCATCACGTGATCATCACCGCCCAGCTGCCGATGCATGAAATCCTGATCGACTTTCACGACAAGCTCAAGTCGATCACCCGCGGCTACGGCAGCATGGACTACGAACCCGCCGGCTACCAGCCGGGCAAGCTGGTCAAGCTCGATATCCTGGTCAACGGCGACCCGGTTGACGCCTTCGCCTCGATCGTTCACGTCGACATGGCCCCGGCGCGCGGGCACCAGATCGCGGAGCGGCTCAAAGAGGTGATTCCGCAGCAGATGTTCCAGATCGCCATCCAGGCCGCGATCGGCGGCAAGGTGGTCGCCCGCGAAACCATCCGCCAGCTGCGCAAAAACGTGCTCGCCAAGTGCTACGGCGGCGACATCACCCGCAAGCGCAAGCTCCTCGAAAAGCAGAAGGAAGGGAAAAAGCGGATGAAGCTGATCGGTCAGGTCAATATCCCGCAGGAGGCCTTTGTGGCGGTGCTCCGGGCGGGCGACAAGGAGTAAAATCTTGTTTTCATTCTGGCAAAAACGTCGCCGGCGGCGGGAACTGGTCAAGTTCCGCGACGCTCTCGTCTCCCGCCGTCATGCCGACGACGATATCCTGAACGAAAAGCAGAAAAACGAGCTCTCGGCACTGATCGCCGACGCCAATCAGGCGCTGCAGACGCCCGAGGGAACCGTGCGCTTCATCGCCGACGCTCCGGTGCGCTACGGACGGATCGTGCCGCCGCTGCCGCATCCGGCGCTGCGCGAATGGCTCGACATCATCGCGGTGGCGATGGCGGTGGCGTTCGGCATCCGCGGACTCTTTTTTCAGCCCTTCAAGATTCCGACCAGCAGCATGCAGCCGACGCTTTACGGCATTCACTTCATGGAGCGCGAAAATTCCTCCAATCCGCTGCTCGGCAAACTGCCGACCCCGGTCGAGGGGCTGCTCTTCAGCGCCCGTCCCGCCAAAACGGTGGTGGCCAAGGACGGCATGGTCAACCCCGACAGCCTCAAACGCACCGGCAACTTCCTTTTTGACTTTACCGCCTTTGACATCGCGGATCAAGCCTACCGGCTGCCGGGGGAACCGGCCAAGGTGGTTGAGTACTCCGGGCTTTCGCCGTATGTGCTCTACAAAGCCGGGACCAAGCTTTGCGACGGCTTCCTGTCGCAGGGCGACCATCTTTTCGTCGACCGGGTCGGTTTTCACCTCAACGGGCTCCATCGCGGCGATGTCACCGTGTTCAACACCGAGGGCCTGGTTTCCGGCGACGGGCGCAAACTGATGGATCTCTCGGGCTACTACTACATCAAACGCCTGGTCGGCTTGCCCGGCGACACTTTGAAAATCGTCGACCGCACCCTTTACGTCCGGCCCAAGGGCGAAAAGGCGTTCCGCAAAATCACCGAGTTCTCCCCCAAATTCGACCGTCTCTACAGCGGCAAGGGGGGGTATCAGGGGCATAGCAACTCGCCG
>CAZRFG010000508.1:0-2075 GCA_964599205.1 uncultured Victivallaceae bacterium | reverse complement strand
GCCGAAGACCAGCCGGTGGTAGCGCTGCTGGACCGTTTCATGCTGGTGCGGGTGATGACCGCGGACGAAGACGGGAAATGGGCGCGGATCATGACCCCCGGCGGCGTGGTCGGCTATGTCCCGCAACGCCTGCTGTTCGGCGGCACCGGGGCGCAAAGCCGCGATCTTTGGTGCAAAAGCCAGATGGGCGAACCGCCGGTCAATGGCGATGTGCTGATGCGCCGGACCGGCGGCGAGCACGAGTTGAAAATCGTCAACGCTACCGGCCATGACATCGTGATGCGGCTGAAAACCCCGGCGGGACCGACTCTGATGGCCTTTTTTGTCGCACGCGGCAAAAGTGCCCGCATCGACGGCGTACCCAAGGGCCGGTTCGACGCCGTTTTCGCCACCGGGCAACATTTCAGCCGCGCCTGCGGCCTGTTCCTGGAAGAGATGCAGACCTACCGCCCGCCCCAAACCGGACCGATCCAGATTCCAGCGCGGAACGGCACACTGGTCATTCCGCCCATCGGGCCGGAACCGGACCGCTCCCAGGAAATCGCGCTGGACGCCTATCTCGACCGGGAGTGACGCCCTTTTTCAGAAACACACGCCGAAATTGCTCTCTCCTTTGTCACGTCCTATCCTTCAGGGACGGCAAACACCAAGGGGGTGGGGATATGGACGAAAAAGAGGGAAATCCTTACCAAGACGAAGAATCTCCTGCCCCAGCACCATTGCCGACGCCGCGAAAAAGCAGGTTTCACGACAGTTGGATCGCCCGCCATTGGCGTGGCGATCTGAGTCTTGGGATTTCTTTCTGGATCAACGGATTCCTGGTCGGGCTGACCATCAGGCTCCTTATCACTCTGTTTGTTCCTCACCTCGCTACAAACGGCCAGATCGTAACGATCCTCTACATTGCGGCGCTTTTTCTCATCCTCGTCATCCTCATTCCCTGGCAATTCATCGGTATTTGGCGATCGGCACGAAATCATGCCTCGCGCGGGGGCCGGCCATTCTGGGCTGGCGTCGTCGTGATCGTGCTCATTTTGAACCTGATGCAGGCCGTAGACATAGTGGCATCCACGGTCATTCCCGTCCTCCGGGAAGCCTATGACATTGTCCGTGGCGACCCCGGCATCGGTAAACATACGATCCGTCAGCTCAACAGCACCGAAATCGAATTCTCAGGCGGCATCACTTTCGGGGCGGCGAAAGATCTGAGAAGTTTCCTGGATGCGAATCCCGGCGTGCGCGTCATTCATCTCAGCAGCCATGGCGGACGGAACAAGGAAGCGGAGGTCATGCGCGACCTGATCCGGGAGCGGAAGCTGACGACCGTCGTCACCACCGATTGCCTATCGGCTTGCACGATCGTTTTCCTTGGTGGAACCCAGCGTTATATCCATCCACAGCTTGGCAGGCTTGGATTCCATCGGCCTTCTACACCCGGCGCAGCCGAACGGGCTGATGCCATCGCGGAAACCACCATCTCCGACGCCATGAAAGCCGGCGTCTCGTACGAATTCATAAAAAAAGCCTATACCACACCCAACGATTCGATGTGGTTCCCGACGACGGACGAAATTCTGGCCTCCCACTACGCGACCGGCGTTACACGGGGGCAATTCGCCTTATCCTGGCTGGGAAAAAACACCACCCGCGAGGAAGCGGAAGATATGTTGCGCAAGATACCCTATCTCGCCGCGATCGAAAAAGCCGAGCCGAAAACCTTCGAACGGATAGCGAAGATGTTGACGGCGACCGCTCTCCTCGGTTTGCCCGAATCTGCCGCCTTCGACGCGATCGCATCAGAAGCCCAAGAAACCACGTTGCGTTCTCTACCCTATGCCTCCGACGAAGCCGTCATTGCCTTTGGCCGTTTCTTCCTTGCCAAAGTAGCCATACTGTCCGCTGAGGACCGCGTATTGTGTCATAAATATTTGCTTAATAAGCAAAAAGACATGAAAGAAGATGAAATAAAATTAGTAAATGAAATTGAAAGAGATGGAAAAACAAAACTATATACATTTGTTTTAAATAGCAGGGGATCAGATCCAAAACAAGTCTTAACAAAAGACCGTATTGAG
>CAZRFG010000507.1:0-2087 GCA_964599205.1 uncultured Victivallaceae bacterium | reverse complement strand
ATTGTCTGCCCCGCAGAGAAAATGCGAGATTGATCGTATTTTGGTAAATTATTTACTTCCATATTTTTGCAAGGAAAATCCGTCATGCCGTCCGCCAAATCCGCCGTCGTCGCCGGAAGCGTCCTCCTGGCCGCTTCGCTCGCCCTCAACATCGCGCTTCTCTCCTCCCGAGGGGATCCGCCGCGCGCCGCCGTCGCGTCGTCCTCGGCGGCCGCTCCGGAGCAACCGGACCGGTCGCCGATTCTTTTTCGCAGGCTTGAAATGTGGGGAACCGGGAATGTCGTTCTGAACTTTGACACTCACGGCTCGCCGCTCGTGGCGCCTTCCGCGCCGCCGGTCGCAATCACGCCCGAAATCAAATACGAGTGGCGCTGCGAAGACAGCCGGATCCTGATTTTTGCCGACTTCGAGCCCGGCAAGACCTATCTCTTCAAGGTCGCCGCCGGACTGGCCAACCGGCGCGGCGAAAAGGTGCCCCGCGAGTTCGCGGTTTCGCGCCGGATGCCGCAAGCCGAGCCGATGCTGCGCTTCGTCTCCGACGGGCTCTATCTCCCGCTGCGTTCGGCGAAACTCGAATTCCCCTACGCCTCGCGCAACGTCGGCAAGGTGCAAGTGAAACTCCATCGCGCCTACGAAAACAATCTCAATTTCAATGATTTGCGTGACAATAGCTCGATTCGCTGGATGAAGAAAGTCGCCGCCGCCGAATTCACGCTCGACACTCCGGCCAACGCCGAGGTCAACCATCTCCTGGCGCTTGATTCCTTGCTGCCGAAACGCGAGCCCGGAGTGTACCGGCTTGAAATCAACGACGGCAAGAACTGGAGCGCGGTCGACCGTTGCGATTTCGTATTGACCGACCTCGGCGTTCAGGCGGTGCTCGATCCGAATGGCGGGGCGGCGGAAGTTTTCGTCCGCACCCTCTCCGGCAACGCTCCGGTTCCGGGGGCCGAAGTGACGCTCTGGAGTGAAAAAAATCAACTTGCAGCGACCGGCCGGACCGGCCCCGGCGGCGCGGTACGGCTGGCGTACCGGAGCGATTTCGATCCGGCCGTCGACCGCCCCGCCGGAGTGCTGGTCAAAACTGCCGCCGACCTGACCTATTTCCGGCTCGAAGAGTCGCACCGGACCGGGAGTGTCGCGGCGATGCCAGGCGACCGGCCGCGCGCCTTTTTGTTCGCCGAGCGCGGGGTTTGCCGCCCCGGCGAAGAGTTCGAGCTCTCGCTCTTTGTCCGCTCCTGGCAGGACGGCGAACTCAAAATCCTGCCCGGAGTTCCGGCGGTGATCACCGTCTTTGACCCGCTGGGCAAAGTGTGGGCCAAGTATACGGTGACGCTCGACCGCTTCGGCTATGCCGCCAAGACCATCGCGCTTCCTCTTGACGCCGCGCTCGGCGAGTACCGCATCGTCTGCGGCGACGGCGCATCCTGGGGCGAAACCGCGATCCGGGCGGCGATGTACGTCCCCGACAAGCTCAAAGTCGGACTCGCTGCGGTCGCCGCTGAAGGTGACGGGGCCGATTTTCGGATTGATGCCAACTATTACTTCGGACCGCCGGTGTCGGGGGGCGAATATCAGCTGTTGGTCGAGGCCGCGCCGGGGCCGAACCCGGCCCACTGGCCGTCCGGCTGGACGGTCGGCGACCTGGAGTCGTTCAAGCCCGGGGCGGCGTTCGCCGAAAAGGGGGTCCTGCCGCCGGACGGCGCGCTGACGATCCGCTATCCCGGCGTACTTCAGCGCGGCGGCCGCTCGTTCAATCCGGTGCGGCTCGAAGCGGCGGCGACGGTTGCCGAGCCCGGCGGGCGCGGCGTGAGCGCCTTCACTTCCTCCAATTGGTTCCCGTCGGATTCTTTCATCGGACTTCGCCGCGCGAGCGAACCGGGGGCCGCGGGGGTGACCGTCGCGGTCAAACTCCTCCCCGCCCTTGATGACGGCAAAGCGGCGCTTGCCGCCGATACCGAAATCAACTTCCAGCTCAGCCGGATCGAGTGGGATTACGCGGTGGTCGCCGACGGCGGCCGCTATCGCCGGGAGTGGCGGCAAATCCGGCTGCCCCGTCCCGCCGACGCCCGCCGGATCACGGTTCC
>CAZRFG010000506.1:0-2089 GCA_964599205.1 uncultured Victivallaceae bacterium | reverse complement strand
TGGCCGGATGCCAGGCGGTTCACCCGATTCCGGACCAGCCGCCGGCGCAACGCACCTGGACCCCGGCTGAATACACCACCACCTTCGGCGACGCCGACCCGTGGGAAGGCTTCAACCGCTCGATGTTCGCGGTCAACGAATTCGGCATGCTCTACATCGTCCGCCCGATCGGCTGGATGTGGGGCTCAATCCTGCCCCGCCCGGTCATCACCGGGATCAACAACGCCTCCGAAAACCTGACCTTCCCGGCCCGCATGTTCGCCTGCCTCTGCCAGGCCAAATGGAACGGCGCGGGCGTCGAGTCGCTGCGCTTCCTGACCAACACCACCATCGGGGTGGCCGGGATCTTCGACCCCGCGGACAAATGGTTCGGACTCTATCCCTACGACGAAGACTTCGGCCAGGTTTTCGAAACCTGGGGGATGGGGCCGGGATATACGTTGGTGCTGCCGGTGCTGCCCTCGACCAACGTCCGCGACACCTTCGGCGCGGTTTTCGACATTGCGCTCGACATCAAAACCTACATTCCCTACGGCGCGTCCACCTTTGCCGGGGTCAATCGCGCGGTCGACGGCTACCGGCCCTACGTCCGGCTGGTCAAGGGCAACGCCGACCCGTATGAAATTTACAAGGAATACACGTTGCTCAAACGCCAGCTCCGCCAGCGCGACTGGCAGCGCCTGATGCGGGTCGCGGCGGAAGAGGCCAAGAAGAACCCGCCGAAAGTCCAGCCCGACCCCGTGGTCAACCGCCCGGAAGGCATCAAGGGCCGGATTGTGGCGCTGCGCGACTACCGTCCGGAAGGCGCTTATCCCGACACCGTCCGGGTGGTGATGTTCGGCCCCCAGAGCGACGAGTCGAGTTTCTGGACCCAGCTCTCGCCGTGGAACAGCGACTTTACCGAAAGGGGCAAAACGCTGGAAGCCGCCGCCTTGCGCGCCAGCGGGCCGACCATGGATTACTATTTCTGGCGCTCGCCGATCAAGGACAAGTTCAATTCCGCGCCGCTGGCGATCGTGCTGCCCGGGATCGGCAGCCACCACACCAGCCCGACCGCGGTGGCGATGGCGGAAGTTTTGAATTATCAGGGCTATGCGGTATTGGTGCTGCCGAGCGTCTTCTCCTTTACCTACTACCGCTCGATGCTCAATGCGCCGCTGCCGGGGTATACGCCGCAGGACGCCGAGTCGCTGCGCCGGACGATCGGCCGGGTGCTGAAGGATCTCGCCGACAATCAGGGCGACGGCAAGAGCTTCACGCCGGAATCGATCAATCTTGTCGGGATGTCGCTGGGGGCGCTCGACACGCTTCACATCGCGGCGCAGGAAGAGAAGCAGAATACGCTCAAGATCGACCGTTACGTGGCGATCAATCCGCCGGTCGACATGGTGTACGCGCTCGACCGGGTCGACGCCGCCGGGCAGGTGATGAAGGGGACACCGCAGGACAAGATCGAGCTGCCGGTTTCCGACGGCTTCGGCAAGGCGCTGGCGGCGAGTGCGCGCAAAGCGCCGTTCCGCGATCCCATGGCGGTGCGGCCGGGCTTGGGGCTGGAGGAATTTCCGGTCAACAACGAGTTCGACTACCGCACCGGGCTGGCGGAGAAGCAGGCGCAATATCTGGCTTCGATGGTGTTCCGTTACACGTTGCGGGATGTGATGATGGTGGCCTGCCGGGACAAGCGGCTGCCGTTTGACACCAAATTCCAGTATGACTGGAGCGACCGGACCAAGTTTTATCTGGAAGTCGACCGGATTCCGTTCCGTTCGTATATGACCGATTATCTGATGCCGTCGCTGCGGAAGTCGACCGGGAAGACGTTTACGGTCGAGGAAGTCCGTGCCGCCACCGGGTTGCGATCGATCGATGCGACGTTGCGCAACAACGACAAGGTGCGGGTGCTTCATACCTTGAATGACTTCCTGGTGTCGGATGATGACCGGCGGTATCTGGACGACGCGTTGGGCGAGCGGATCACCTGGTTTACCCGGGGCGGGCATCTCGGCAACCTCTATTATGGACAGTTGCAGCAGGTGCTGATCAACCAGCTGACGCGGGTCAAATAAAAAGAAAAAAGCGCCGCAGACTC
>CAZRFG010000505.1:0-2093 GCA_964599205.1 uncultured Victivallaceae bacterium | reverse complement strand
GGAATAGACGCGGTTGCCGCGCTGGTCGTAGAAGTTTTCCGTCCGCGTCGTCCGGTTGGCAACCCCGGTCGTCGATGCGGCATGGCCGAAAACCACATACTCCCGGACCGCGTTGCCGCTGCCGGGATTGAAGGTATAGTTGCCGCCGCCGTCCTGCTGGAGATTGCCGTATTCGTAGTGGAAGGTCTCGGTCGTCCAGTCGGGATAGGTGATCCGTTCCAGCCGTCCCGCCGAGGCCGAGGTGCAGTCGCCTTTGGGATAGTACCGCCACACCGTGCGGAGGTTCGACGCGTCGCCCCACGCCGCCGACGGGACGGTCGCCACCTCCTTGATTTCACAATAGGCATTGCCGTCGAAATAGTAGGAGCGCATCTCTTTTTTGACCGTCTTGCCGAGGATTTTGACTTCGGTCGTCCGCGGGCGCTTGTCTTCCTCGACGATCACGTCGCGCGAATCGTGGGGTTCATAGCCGAGCGCCACTTCCACGTTGTCGGCGGCTGCGCCGTTGAACTGGGAATTGAGCCACGGGGTGACGACCTGGACCGGCCAGCCCTGAGCATTGTAGCGGTAACTCGTCCACGAACCGTCGGCAGTGCTCTCGGTCGCGGTTCTGCCGTAACTGCCGCTGTCCGTTGGGTCGGTATAGTAACTGAACGTATTCCGCAAAGCCAGACCGTCCGGGTCGAGGGTGCTCGACATGATCCGGTCGCCGAAGTCGAATTTCTGGTAGATATCAAGGCTCCGGCCGGCGACCTGACCGTCCGGGGTTTTCAAAACCTTGGCGACCGTCCGCACCGTGTTGGAGTAGTTGTAAGTGGTGCCGAAGCTCTCCTGGGCAAGTTCGCCGGGATAGTTGAGCGTCCAGCCCTCCGAGGCATAGCTGTAGCGGAAGAGCGACTGGTAGGAGACGCCGCCGACGGTTTTGGTCACCAGCACTTCCGCATTGGAGGCGGACGCGCCGCCGGGCTTCTCGATCCGGTAGACGGTGTACGGCGAACCGCTGACGGGGTAAATGCCGTCAACCTTGGCCCCTACCTGCGACGGGGTGTAGAACCTGATCTCATAACTTACGCCGATTTCGGTGATCACCACGTCGGCCAGCCCGTCGGAATAGGACCAGATTTGCCGGATGGTGCCGTCCTGATCGTAAATCGCCTCCAGGCCGACCGACGGATCGGACGGCTTCAACACCCGCCCGGCAGCCGTATGATACGACACCGGAAAACCGGTTTCGACATTGTAGCGGACAAAGGTGCCGTAACCGGTGTAGAGATCGTAGTAGACCGGGCTGCCGGTCACCCGTTCGCCCGAGGTGCCGGTCATCACCATCCGGTATCCGAGATAAGCGGTCTTGCCGGTCATTTCACTGACCGGATTGTCGGCTTTGAAATTGAACAGCAGCGCTTCTCGGCTCGGTCCGATCATCCGAACCTGATGAGTGACTCCCGCCGGCAGCGATTCCGACAGCATGTTTTCGCCGTACCCGCCATAGAACTGAGTGCCGATCGCGGCGGTTCCACCGCCTGTTCCTCCGCCTTCGACCGCCGCCGTGGCGGCGACGGCACGGGCCGATCGCGCTTCTCCGCCGCCTTCTCCGCCTTCATCCATATAGGACAAGCCGATGCTGTCTTTGTAATTTTTGTTGATCAGATTCTGGCTGATCCGGTTCAGCAACGGATTGAGGTATTGGAGCGTCTGCGGTGAAAACATCGTCGGCGACGGCTTTTCGCTGAAGATGCTGAATTCGCCATGAACGCCGTGCGCCCCTTCGGTGGCGAGGTTGCCGAAATTGATCTCCACCCGGACGCTGTTGACCTTGACCGGACCGGTGGCGGGCGGGTTGGGACTGGTTGACGGAGAGGTGCTTGATTGGCCGTCTTTCGGAGGCGGCGTGCCCCCTTTGCCTCGGCAGGGACATCCGGTCGGGCAATTGCCATCGAGACAGGGAAGATTTGCATAAATGGTGGCAAGCCATAGCGTGAGGGCGATTGACAGCAGCCATTTCATCGGTTTCATCGGTTTGGTTCGCTCCCGGGGGTTATTTGGTGTAACGTGAATTGATTTTGCCGATGGCCGCCTGGGCCGGGCGCTGG
>CAZRFG010000504.1:0-2095 GCA_964599205.1 uncultured Victivallaceae bacterium | reverse complement strand
TTCGTCGACATCTGCACCAAAATCCTCCACAACAATCTCGCCCGCCGCCAGATTGAAAGCGCCGAACACACCGGCGGCTGCCGCGCCATCGCCACCCCAGGCTCGCTGCTCCACCGGCTCTACGTCGAGTGGAGCAACGGCGTGCGCTACTCCTACCCCTGGGTGCGGGAAAATCCCGCCGCCGAAGAGTACCTCGCGCGCTGGCGGCAGCCCGCGCCGGATCAACTCAAGGAAGGACAGTTCATCTGGTCCATCCCCTACCACGGCGCGCCGGGACTCTACCGGGTTTTCTGCAAGTATCCCCTGTTCGGGGCGAAAAAGCGTTATTTCGGCCTCGCCGGAGCGGAGGTGCGGCTGGCCGAGTTGCTCCAGCCGCTGCGGGAGCGTCCCGACGACCTGCTGGAGGGAACCCGGCAGTACATCCTGACCGGCGACGGCTCGCTGCTCCACATCCGCCCCGGCGACGCCGAGGGTGGCCTGGTCATCGAAGCGGTCAAGGGCGAATTCAAAAAAGCGGTCGAAAATATGGTTGAGCAGGGAGCCCATCCCCGGCGGCTGGCGGCCGGCGGCAAATATTACCGGATCGCCTTCAGCGCGCTGCCCACCTTCAAGGGCTGGCTGATCCAGCTCGACGAAACCCGCCACAAGTGAAGACGACGTTCCCGGAGACGCGGAGCCCCGGCGGCCCGCACTGGCCGCCGCGTCACGCCCCGGGCTTGATTCGGGCGAAGCCCTCCCTCCAGCTTGAATTCATCGCCGGGCGGTGCTACTGTAGTACGGTCTGATCGCCTCGTTGCGGAAAAAAATGTCCGCTCCGGAGCGCGGCGCCGATTTCAAAAAAAGCTTCCGCTCCGAAGCTCCAACCGAAAGGGATTTTGCCATGTACGCACCTCAAGCAGGCCGGTATGACGGCCGGATGAATTATGTCCGCTGCGGAAAAAGCGGGCTCAAGCTCCCGGCGATTTCGCTCGGGCTCTGGCAGAACTTCGGCGGAGTCGACATCTTCGCCAACGCCGAGGCGATGGTGCATACCGCCTTTGACCTCGGCATCACCCACTTTGACCTCGCCAACCTCTACGGGCCGCCGCCGGGTTCGGCGGAGGAGAACTTCAGCCGGATCTTTCACCGCGACCTCGCCGCCCACCGCGACGAACTGGTGATTTCGACCAAGGCGGGCTCGGGCATGCACGAAGGGCCCTACGGCCGCGGCGGCTCGCGCAAAACCCTGATCGCCGGGTGCGACGCCAGCCTCAAACGCCTGAAGCTCGACTATGTCGATATTTTTTACCACCACATCGAGGATACCGAGAGCCCGCTCGAGGAAACCGTCGACGCGCTCGCCCGGATCGTCAAAAGCGGCAAGGCGCTCTACCTCGGACTCTCCAACTACCACGCCGCGCGCTTCGCCGACGCGGTCCGGATGCTCCGCGAACTCGGCACGCCCTGTTTGATCAACCAGTTCCGCTACAATCTCCTGACCCGCGGCCCCGAAACCGACGGCTCGTTTGAGGTCATGAAGAACGAAGGCGTCGGTGCCATCGTCTTTTCGCCGCTCGCCCAGGGGGTGCTGAGCGACCGCTACCTCGACGGCATCCCCGCCGGTTCGCGGGCGGCGCGGACGCCCAAACTCAAAGAGTTTATCGAAGACCCCGCCAACCGGGCCAAGCTGGCGAAGCTCCACGAGCTCGCCGCCGCGCGCGGCCAGACGCTGTCGCAGATGGCGATCGCCTGGCTGCTGCATCAGCCTTTGATCACCTCGACATTGATCGGCGCGAGTTCGCCGGAACAAGTGATCGAGCTTGCCAAGTCGCAGGCCAACATCGCTTTTTCCGCCGAAGAGGCCAAGGCGATTGAGGTTTTGACCACCGACGTCAAAACAAAATTCCACTTCCTGACGATGTAAAGGAGCGGTTGCCGGATGAAAATTGTCGCGCTTGACGCCTGTACCCTCGACGGCGACGACTGGAGCGGCGTCGCCGCGGCGGGAGAACTCCAGAGATACGACCGCACCCCGCCCGAGGCGGTGATTGAACGCGCCGCCGGAGCCGCGGCGCTGCTGGTTAACAAGGTCAAAATCGGCGAAACCGAGCTGCCG
>CAZRFG010000503.1:0-2096 GCA_964599205.1 uncultured Victivallaceae bacterium | reverse complement strand
GATGGAGTGGATCGTCCGCAACCTCGGGAGCGATTACCCGTGGCCGGGCAACGTGCGCGAGCTGGAGCAGTGCGTCCGCAACCTGGTGATCCGCGGCAGCTACACGCCGGGCGGAGAAGCGGCAAGCGCCACTTCGGAACTTGAACTGGCGCTGACGCATTGCAGCCTCTCCGCCGAGGAGTTGATGCGCGCCTACGTGAAGGCCGCCTACCAACGCGCCGGGAGCCGCCTCAAAGCCGGGGAGCAACTGGGCCTCGACCGCCGCACCGTGGCACGATACCTGAAGGGAAGCTGAATCCGACACCGGCCCCCGGGTTATACTCATTTCAGTTGAAAACTTAAAAAAATCGACTTCGCATTTTTTTAAGTTTTCGCCCTCAACGAGTATAACGGCGCTGGCCGTTGGCGAAGTAACGGACGAGTTCGGGGTCGAGCGGCGGGATGTCGTAAGGCGTGCTGCCGTTGCGCATCGATTTGTGGCCGAGGACTCCGGCGGCGACCGCGTCGCGGGCGGCGGTGGGCGAGGCGTTGGTCGCCGCGCCGTGACGGACGAAGGCGAGGAAGTTGTCGATGATCAGCGGGTCGGAGCCGCCGTGGGAGCCTGACGCCGGTTTCAGGTGGTAAACGATGTCGGGGGTGGCGCGCGGTCCGCGGCGGGTCCAGACGTGGACTTCGCACTTGTCGGAATCGCCGACGTTTTCAACGCGGCCGCGGGTGCCGATGAAGGTGTAGTTGCGTTCGGCGTCAGGGGTGTAGTGACACTGCATATAGGAAGCCTGCGCGCCGTTTTCGAGCTGGAGCAGGACCATGTTGTGATCCTCGACATCAATTTCCGGGGAGAACCCGCCCTGTTCGAGCGGCGGATAGTGATCCTCGGACCAGCCGGCGCAGCCCGGATCGTTTTCCGAACGGCGGGCGCAGCGGTTGTAGACCGAGAGCATCCCCATGCCGGTGACGCGGCACGTGCGCGACCCCATCAGCCAGTGCATGACGTCGATGTCGTGCGCGCCCTTCTGGAGCAGGAGGCCGGTGGTGTTTTTCTGTTCGGAGTGCCAGTCGCGGAAGTAGGCGTCGCCGCCGTAGTTGATGAAGTGGCGGCACCAGCCGCACTGAACGTCGCCGATCAGCCCGGAGTCGATCACCTCCTTCATCTTGAGGATCACCGGGAAATAGCGCATATTGTGGCCGACGAAGAGTTTGGAGCCGGTGCGCATGGCGGTTTCGAGGATGCGGTCGCAGCCTTCGAGGGTGATCGCCAGCGGTTTTTCGAGATAGACGGCCTTGCCCGCTTCGAGGGCGGCGACGGCCATCTCTTCGTGGAGGAAGTCCGGCGTCATGACGAAGATGACGCCGATGTCGGGGCGCTTCAGGATGTCGCGGTAGTCGGCGGTGGCGGTCGCGCCGGGGAACGCGGTTTCGAACTCCTCCCGCGCCTTCGGGTCCGGGTCCGCCCCCATGACGACCTTCCAGCCGTTTTCGGGCTGGTGGGCGTGGCGGGCGTGATTGCCGCGGCCGCCGGTTCCGATGATTCCGATCTGTTCCGTTTTCATGATTTCATATCCCCGCGATTTGTTTCCAATGAATTTGCATCTTTGGGTATTATATGGTAAGTTAAACAAAAATACAACCATCTCCGCTGTTTTTTGCAAGAAAACAGTTGTGAGAAATACAACTGAGATGTGGAATCTTGAAAAACGAACCCGCCGCCACCTCCGTCAATCCTCCCTTCCCGTTCCGGCTGCTCCACGCCGGGTGGGGCATCGCCGAGTCGGCCCCCTGCCTGTTCGGGCATGAGGACTACGAATACGTCACGGTCGAGTACGTGACCGAAGGCCGGGGGATCCTGGAGAGCGACGGCTTCCGCTTCGAATGCGGTCCCGACAGCGTTTACTTTTTGCACCGCCACAGCCGCCACCGCTACTGGACGGTGCCCGACGCGCTCTGGCGCAAGCTGTTTTTCATCGTGGACGGGCCGCTGGCCGACACGCTGCTGGAGAGCTACGGCCTGACCCAGGAGTATGTGCTCGAAGGGGTTCCGCAACTGCGGCGCAACTTCGAGGCGATGATGGAGATCGGCTACGGCGGCGGGCCGCGTT
>CAZRFG010000502.1:0-2101 GCA_964599205.1 uncultured Victivallaceae bacterium | reverse complement strand
CGAAGGATATCCGATCGAAATTCAATCGCTCTGGTACGCTGCGCTCGAATTCGCCGGACGCGAAAACTTGGAGCTCGCCGAACTCGCGGTCAAAGTTTCGCAGTCGATCGAGGAACTCTTTTTCCTCCCCGGTCCCGGCCGCTTCTCGGATTGCCTCCACGGCTCCGCCGGCACTCCCGCGCGCTACGCCGCGCCGGACGACCATGTCCGCTGCAACCAGCTCTTTGCCCTGACCCTCGGCGCGGTCAAGACCCGCGAGAAACAGCTGGCGATCCTTGAGAGCGCCCGCGAACTCCTGATCCCCGGTTCGATCCGCAGCCTCGCCGACCGCGAAGTCAGCTGGCCGCTCCCGGTCTGGCGCGACGGCGTGCTGCTCAATGATCCCGTCCGGCCCTATTGCGGCCAGTACCGCGGCCCGGAAGACACCTCGCGCAAGGTTGCCTACCACAACGGCACCGCCTGGGGCTGGCCCTTTCCCTCTTTCTGCGAAGCGCTCTACCGGGTCGGGGGCAAGGCGGCGCGCAAACGCGCCCTCGCGCTCCTCGACTCGATCGCGGTGCGTGCCGACCGGGTGATTCCGGGAATGCTCCCCGAAGTCTCCGACGGCGACGCCCCCCACCGCGACGGCGGCTGTCCGGCACAGGCGTGGAGCGTCACCGAGGCGTACCGGGTCTACACCATTCTGGAGCACAAATCGTGATCCGCAGACACCCGTTGACGGTACTCTACTTGCTTTCGCTCTGCTGCCAGCTGCTGGTGCTCTGGCAGGGGCGTGAGATCGGCCTCTTTCCGCCGCCGCCGCCGGGGACCGATCAACTTGCGCTGCTGGAGGCGGCGGACGAACTCTCCAAAGGCGTTCTGCCGCCTGAGACGTACCGCTATTCCTACGGTTACACCGTCTTTCTCACCGTGCTCAACTTCCTCGGCGGCGGCAATCTTCTGGCGATGCGGATTTTTCATGCGATGGTTTCCGCGCTGGTGCCGGTGATGATCTACCGCGCCGGGCGGCTCGTCTTCCGCGACCGGCTGGCAGCCTGGCTGGGGGCGCTCTGCTATCTCTTCTACGCTCCGGCACTCTTGATTTCACTCGATTTCCTCCGTGAAGCGCCGCTGGCGCTGGCCTTTACCGCCTACTTCATCGATCTGGTGCGGGGGATGCGCTACCGAAAACGCAAATATTTCCTCCGCGCCGGACTGTGGGGGGCGCTGACCATCCTCGGGCGGGAAAACTTCGCGGCGGTGGTTTTCGTGCCGCTGCTGTTTCTCTTTTCCAGCCGCATCCGGCAGCGACTGCCGCGCCGCGCGACGGCGGTCTTCGTCGCCGCCGCCTTGCTTCCGGTGCTGGCGGTGATGAGCTTCAACTATTGCCGCTTCGGGAGCTTCCAGCCGGTGCCGGGCAACGCCGGGAACATCATGCAGTTCTATCACGGCGAAGCCGCCTCCCATGATCTCAAGACCGCGGTGATCTCGCTCCTCAAACGCGCCCCCGGCCAGTTCTGCGATTTCTTCTCCAATTACGAACTCGCCAACAGCCTCTCGGTCTACGCCCACCGCGAACTCATCGGCTTTCTCAACGTCTTCAACCTGCCCTACCACTTGATGCTGCTGCTGGCATTGACCGGAAAATGGTACTATTTCCGCAATCGCGGCGTCCAACTCGCCGCGCTGCTGATCGCGGCCTATATTCTCTCGATCCTCTATTTCACCATGTTCTACCGCTTCCGGATCCCGGTCGCCCCGCTGATCGCGATGCTCGCCGGGGGCGGCATCGCCGGTTTGCTCACCATGGCCCGCCGCCGGGAATACCGGTCGCTGGCTGTTTTCGCTTTTGCCGGCTCCCTTTTCCTCTGGGTGACCGCGGTCGATCCCGATCACAAACGCCCCTTCGCCGAGCGCGCCGCCGTCGCCCGCATCATGATCGAACACCGCCAGTTCGACCGCGCCGAAGCCTATCTCAAAAAAATGGCCGCCGACGGCCACGACGTCCGCGCCGGTTTCACCCTCCTCGAACGCCGCCGCCTCCAGCCTTAATTCCCGGAGAGGTCCGGGGGGCTTCTCGCCCCCCAGCTACCCCCTCGGCAGGAACAATGTCCCTGCACCC
>CAZRFG010000501.1:0-2118 GCA_964599205.1 uncultured Victivallaceae bacterium | reverse complement strand
CCGCGCATGTCGCCCGGCGTGCGCGCCGACGTGCCAAACATCCGCCCCCACTCGCACTCTCCTCCGCTCCGGAGCGTCAATCCGAACTCTTTTCGCACTCTTTCTTTCCAGGTTCGCCAAATAATTCTTTTTTTTCTTGAACCCCACTTGCTTTTTTGTGATGTTTGATGTATTCTAATATATGGAATTTAAAAATAAAGAATTCCGGATATTATTATGAACAATACTCTCGGCAATGGGTTCAGGGTGCTTGAATTCCTGGCGGAAAGCGGGCGCAGTCATTCGGTCAAGGAATTGGCGGAGCATTTCGGCCTTCCCAACAGTCACATTTGCCGGTTGCTCAAGACCTTGCTCGATACCGGTTACATCCGCCAGGGGCGGGACCGGCGTTATGAGGTGAGTCTGCGGATCCTGACCCTCGCCAACGCCTGTCTCTCGCAGCTTGCGGTGCGCAATGCGGCGAAGAAGCATCTCTACGAACTTTTTCGCACCACCGGATTCCCGGTTTACCTCGCGGTGCCGACCCGCGGCCGGGCGCTGATCGTCGACGTCGTCTCCGATGACGGAGCCGAGGAGACTTCGCTCACCATCGGCAAGCTCAACTCGATCCACTACAGCGCCTGCGGCAAACTCTGCGCCGCCTACGCTTCCGGGGACGAGCTCGAGGCGCTGCTGGCCGAGCCGCGCTGCGCGCCGACCGCCAAGACCATTGTCGAACGCGGCGCATTGCTGGCCGAACTCGAAAAGATCCGCCGCGACCGTTACGCCGTCGCCTGTGACGAGAGCGGGCCCGATGTTTACGCGGTGGCCGCACCGGTATTTCATCGCGACGGCTCGCTGGCCGCGGCGGTCGGCTCGTTTTGCCCCAGCTCGGCGCCGCACGATCAACTGCTGGCCCGGGTGATCGCCGCCGCCAATGCGATTTGCGCCGAACTTCTGACCGTTCCCACTCAAAATTGAAAAGGGTGTCAATCATGGATTCTCAAATGCAGCAAACCATCGCCCGGAGTTGCGGCGCCGATCTCTTCGGCATCGCCGACGCCGGACGGCTGGCCGAGTACGGATTGCTTGACGCGGTCCGCGCGCTCTGGCCGGAAGCGCGTTCGGCGATCGTCGTCGGACGCAAGATCCTGCGCGGGACTCTGCGCGGCGTCGAGGAGGGGACCAGCACCTGGTCCACCTACGAAATGTTCGGTCATCAGTGGCACGAGGGGCAGTTCCTCAACCGGACGATTTACCTCCTCGGGTGTTCCCTCGAGGATCTGGGCGTCGAAGCGCTGCCGCTCCTCGGCAAGGGGCCGCTTGAGCTGGCCAGAGTCGCCGAAGCCGCCGGTCTCGGGCGGATCGGCAAAGGGGGATTTATGCTGACGCCGGAGTACGGTCACCGCCAGCGCTTCGGGGTGATTCTGGTCGATTGCGAACTCGCCCCCACGCCGGTCAAAAGCGTCGATTTCTGCACCGGGTGCGATGCCTGCGTCGCGGCTTGTCCGCTCCATGCTTTTGCCGGCGGCAGCCGCGATGAAGCGCTCTGCCGGGTTTGTCTCAACGGCCGCTCCGAGGGGACCAATGAAGCGAGCGACCGTTACGCCGCCGCCTGCGGCCGGGCCTGCATGGTGGCGTTGGAAAACCGGATTGGTGAACACTTTGTCGCGCCCTTCCGCAAACGCGCGGCCTGGCAGCGCGACATCTACGGCAAAGCCGAATTGGTGGAGGCGGGTAAAAAATGAATACGTCCGAATTCAAAGCGATGGCGCGCCGGTTCGGCGCCGACCTGGTCGGGATCGCTCCCTACGAGCGGTTTGACGGCCTGAAACAGGAACAGCATCCCGCTTCGATCTTTCCGCAGGGAAAATCGGTGGTGGTGATCGGCCGCCGGATTCTCCGCGGATCGCTCCGGGGAATCGAGGAGCACAGTGAGATGACGTCGACCTACCAAAACTTCAGCCTCTTCGCCCTCGAAGACCAGTTTCTCGCCAAAACCTCCTACGATATGGTGATTTTCACCGAGAAGCTCGGCCGCGAAGCGGTGCCGCTTTTCGCCTATGAGTGGAACGGCGAAAATCAGGGGATACCGGTCGCGCCGGGCAAACCGGGGCCCGATGTCCACGTGCCGCCGCG
>CAZRFG010000500.1:0-2122 GCA_964599205.1 uncultured Victivallaceae bacterium | reverse complement strand
GCCTGCGGCGCTTTTTTGAGCCTGCGGCGCTTTTTTGAGCCTGCGGCGCTTTTTTTCTTTTTTTCAGTCCACCGGCAATGTCACTTCGGTTCCGTCCGGCACCCGGTTCACCGGGCCCTTCGGCATCGGCGGCACATTCGACAAATTCAACCTCACCGCCGGATCATCCGCGATTCCCCCCACCGGCACCGTCAACCTCTCCCCCGCCGCCGGCATCGCATCCAACTTCAACCGGATCGTATTCCCATCCGCCTCCGCCCCCAATACCCCGTACTTCCCGATCTTCCTCCCCGCCATCACCCGCGCCGCTTCCGCCGCCAACCGCTGGTCGAAAATCAATACCAGCTCCTCCCCCTCTTTCCGGATTTTCCGCAACTCCGGCGCCGTATTGTACACCTCCCACCGCAAACAAAATTCATAGTACGTCGTACTGTCCACCCCCTGCTCACGACACGTCCGGTAAAAGTCCTTCATCCACGCCGGATCCCGCCGCATCGCCCCCCGCGAGCCCACGTCCGTCTGCAAGCCCACCTTCAAGCCGGGATCGGCCGCCCGGATCGCGTCGAAAAACGGCTTGTACCCGTTGACGTAATCTCCCGGCAGCTTCGGATTCAACCAGTCCGGCGCATGAGTCTGGATGAAATGCATGTCCGGCTTGACCTGACGGATCATCGCCCCGATGTCGTTGCCCTCCCACTCCCGCAACTTCGCCACCCCGTCCGGAATGTTGATTCCCAGCGTCCAGGTCGCAAATACAATCCCCGGCACATTCTCCCTCGCCCCGCCCGCGCCATTGATGATGTCGTCGTAAAAGTCGTTGATCGTCTTCACCCGGTACTCGACCAGCTCACGATAAAGTTTGGTGTTGGTTTTGAAGTAATCCGGATCGGCCGGATCGATAAAGTTCGGAAACCCGGTGTTGCCGGTCGCTTTTTTGAACGCCGCCTGAAACGCCGGGTTGACGTCGCCGTAAAGCGGCTTCGCCCGCTCCGGACCGTCGTAGATCGGATACATGATTTCGGCAAAGGTGAAGCCGTCGAAGCCGTGGTCCTTGAGCATTTTGACCAGATACGGCTTGTACCAGGCGTTGTATTCGGGATGGACGAAGCCGACGAAGCGGAAATCCTTCATGCGGTCGTCGGTGAACTGGATCATCCAGTTCCGCCAGCCGGCGGGAAGGCGTTCTTCGAGGTTTTTCTCCGACCAGTAGACCAGGCTCGGCAATGTCATCAGCCCGACCGCGAGGCCGCGACGCTGGAGTTCCCCGACCAGTCCCGGTATGATGACGCGGTCGCTGGTCGCAAAGTAGTAGACGCCGTCAAAACCGTTGACTTCAAGTTCCGATGCGATGCTCGCCGCCGAGCGGTTCTGATAGTAGGGGAAATCGGTGCTGATCTGGGTGGTTTTGGCGCTGAGGAGTTTTTTCACCCGCGCTTTCTTCGCTTCCGGGGTTTCGGCGAAGGGCCTGGCGGCGGCGGGGACTCCGGCGAGGGTGAGCGCGCCGATTTCGACGGTGAGCGGCTTTCCCTCGTCGTGGAGGCAGATCAGCAAGCTGAAGCGGTCGCGCCAATGGAAGCGGTTCTGGTTGGGGATGGTGATTTCCTGCCACTGGCCGGGGGTGAAGTGGATGGTCTGGGTGAGGAGGTTGGGGCTGTTGCGACCGGGGCGCAAGGCGATATAGGCGTAGGCTCCGGCGGGGGCGCCGGCGGCGGCGCGGAGGCGGATTTTGATTTCGGCGGGGGGAGGGGAAGTCAGATCGCGGACGATGACTTTGTCGCCGGGGCCGCCGGAGGTTTTGAGGGTCATTACTTTGGCGTCGCCGTCGCGGTCGAGGGTTACGGCTGGGGCGGGATTGTTGGCGTCAAAGGGGGTGTAGAGGGTGCGGAGGGCCGCGGTGTCGGGGACGTCGGCGAAGCCGGATGAATCGGCGGCGCGGACGGCGGACGCGAGAAGCGCGACGGCGAGCAGGAGCGTGAGTTTCATGGTTGTATCATCCCTCATGTTACGGGTTGTTTCTGTTATTATGGTCCAAGGCCGCGCCCTGACCGACCGTCGGCCTCGGGTTCGCCTCGCCGGTCGCAATCGCTCTCTCGGCTCGGGGCGGTGCAACCCGCCCCGCGGG
>CAZRFG010000499.1:0-2141 GCA_964599205.1 uncultured Victivallaceae bacterium | reverse complement strand
ACTACGCCCCCCAGACGGTGGCCCACAATGCGATTCTGATCCATATGCCGGAGGAGGAGATGGGCGCTTTCTGGAAACCCTGGGGCAGCACCGCCAAGGTTGATTCGGAGGTTTTCTTCAACCACGGCGGCCAGTACCGGACCGCGGGCGGCAAGGCGCTCGCGCTGGAGAGCAACGACCTCTTCACCTACGCCGCCGGCGACGCCGCGCCGACCTACCGCAGCGAAAAGGCCAAAGCGGTGATCCGCCAGTTCGTCTACATTTATCCCGATTGCTTCGTCGTCTACGATCGCGTCGAATCGGTCAAGCCGGAGCAGAAAAAGGAATTTCTGCTCCACTTCCAGAATCAGCCGCAGCTTCAACCGGACGGGAGCTACCTTGCTCAAAACGGCGGGCGGCTTTTTGTCAAAACCCTGCTCCCGGCCGATCCCGTGACGCGCCTGGTCGGCGGTCCCGGCCACGAGTTCGAGGCCTCCGGCAAAAATTGGGCGCTGCCCGAAGCCGACTGGCAGAAACGCTACCGGGTCGCCGGGAACTGGCGGCTTGAGGTCGCCGACCGGGGAAACCAGGTTCGCAGCACGTTCCTTCACTTGCTCCAGACCGGCGACGAAACGACGGCGGCGATGGTTAAATCGAAATTGATTTCCGATGAAAAAACGGATGGACTTGAATTTACCGACGAAAATGCTACTGTATGGCAGTTGCGGTTCAACCGCGACGGCCAAGTCGGGGGAACCATCCGGGCGACCGATCGCGCCGGACGGGTTCTCGTCAATCAACCGTTTGCTGAAAAAATGGAACAAGGGAAATTGAAATGAAAAAAGTATTGGCAACTTTGTTCGGCGCGGGTCTGGTGCTGGCCGCCGTCGCGGCGGAAGTCAAAGTCGCGGCCGACAATTGGGAATTGCCCAAGGGCTGGCAGCTTGAGGCCGACAAAATCAAACTCGCCGGCTCAACCGTATCGACTTCCCAGTTTGCCGTGCTGAAGGACAAAGCCGCCGCCGCGGCTCCGGCCGAATTCAGCGCCGCCGTCAAAGTCACCGGCCAGACCCCCAATGAAAAAGCATGGCGGACGGTCGGCCTGGTGGTCGGTCCCGACAGCAAAAACTACTTCCAGCTCGCCTTGATCGAGCCGCCGCCGACCGGCACCGACAAGCGCTTCGTCGAACTCAAGCAGATGAAGGACGGCAAATGGGGCTCGGGCTCAGGCCTTCCCAAGCCCGAATACCGCCAGTATTTCCGCTGGGAAAACGATCAGGTGTATACCCTCAAGCTCACCGTCGGCAGTCAGGAAATCGTCGGCGTTGTGACCGACGAGGCGGGCAAAGCGGTGGTGACCTTGACCATTCCGGTCAGCGACGCCTCGCAGGCAGTGACCACCGGCGTCCCGATGCTTCGCGCCTCGGGCATTATCGGCGAAATCAGCAACCTCAAAGCGGAGACCAAATAAAATGCAAAAAGCCCTTCTGACCCTCGTTCTCGGCCTCGGCCTCGCCGGAGCGGCCGTTGCCGCCGACCTCAATGTCGCGCCCGCGGCGTGGAATGCCCGTCCCGGCTGGGAAGTTTCCGCCGACAAGGTGAAATTCGCCCCGGAAATCAAAAACGCCTTTATCCTTCCCAAAGAAAAGCTCGAACCCGGCCAGATGAGTTTCGAGACCGACATCACCATCACCGGCAAAAATGCGCCGGACAATATGTGGAAAGTGGCGGGCATCATCGTCGGACGCGACAGCCGCAACTTCATCCAGCTCGGTTTCGTCGAGAGCCCGGACAAGGAAGGCGCGCGGCGCTTCATCGAGCTCAAGCAGATGCGCGAAGGCAAATGGGGCTCGGTCGAGGGAATCGACGGCAAGGAGTTCCGCAGCAACCTCGCGATCGAAAATAATCAGACCTACAAGCTCAAGCTGACGCTCAACAAGGACAACGCCACCGGCACCGTCACCGACGCTTCCGGCAAAGTGATCGCCGACCTCAAGATGCCGTTCCTGGCCTCCGGTGAAGCGGTCAACTCGGGCGCTCCGATGCTCCGCGCCGCCGGCTACACCGGCGAATTCGCCAACCTCAAGGCCGAGACCAAGTAAGATTCCGGCTTCTTCCATCCCCGGCGGTTTTTACCGCGCGTTTTTTTTTATTCCTTCCTC
>CAZRFG010000498.1:0-2143 GCA_964599205.1 uncultured Victivallaceae bacterium | reverse complement strand
TTGATCCGGCTGGATCTTTTCCAACCCCTCAACAAAGGAAATGAAAATGATGAAGACGTCAAACAGGAGAGAGTTCACGCTGATCGAGCTGCTGGTGGTGATCGCGATTATCGCGATCCTTGCCGGGATGCTGCTGCCCGCCCTCAACAAGGCCCGCGACAAAGCCCGGCAGGCCAAATGCAACAGCAATATGCGCCAGATCGGCGTCTATGCCGCCATGTACGGACAGGACAACGATTACGAGCCGCCCTGCCGCCAGAGCATCGGCGCTTCTTTCCAGGCGTGGTGGAAGTATCTCTATGACATGCAGCCGCAGTCCGGGCTGTTCCGCGAGCGGTTCAAGGCCGGCGCCTTCAAGCCCGCCACCGCGGTTGCCGGCGAAGAGTATTCCGCGCCCTACTGTCCGGGCTGGAACTGGGTCAATCCCACCAACGCCAAGGGTGGCGGCTGGGCCGCCGACGCCCAGCTTGCCGGTCAGAATTTCGGCGGCTACGCCTACAATGAGTTCCTCGGTTATACCAAAGACGGCGTCGCCCAGCGGACCAACATCGCCGGCGTCGACTCTCCCAGCCATCCTGCCGCCTCGTCGGCGTCAAAGGTCAGCTCGGTCGAGGTCAAGTCCGGCGCGGTCCGCAACCCGAGCAAAGTGGTCCGGCTCACCGACGGCAACTACTATCAGATCACCGGCTACAACGGCAACTACAAAGTCTATGCCTATTTTCCGCACAACAGCATGCAGCAGATTCTCCATGTCGACGGGCACACCAGTTCGCTGAAGGGCCCCGCCTGGGAATACAACACCACCAATCTCCAGAAAATCGGCGAAGACCTGTTCTGGGCTCCCCACGGCCAGTGGTAAGCGCTGAATTGCGCGTAGTCGGCGATCCGGCGCAGCCAAAACTGACGCCCGGCTTTGACCGGCTCCCCGCGGCAACGGTGAAAAACCGCCGCGGAGAGCCGGTTTTTCGACTTGAGGCGGCGGGGGTTCAAGGGATGCCGGGATTGAGGCTTCAAACGAGAGGAACGGGCTTTTATTGCCGCCTGGTTTTGATCGAACCTGGATCACTTTTTTGGCACTAATTCGGCTTGAGATATTGCTAATGGGCGATTCTTTCGATAAAATATAGGTGGAGTGAAAAATCTGAATTGATCAAAAAAACGACGATTGATCAAAAACGAAAATCAAACGAATATGAATGACCGTCCACCCAAAGCCGCTGAAATGATCGACTATGTCGCCGCCAATATCGCGACCAAGGCTTACCTGCCCGGCAGCCGCATCCCGTCGATCCGGCGGCTGGCGGCCAAATTCGACATCAGTTACGGCACCGCGTCGCGGGGCGTCGATTATCTGGTCAACAGCGGACTGCTGGCCAAAGCCGGCGCGCGCGGCTTTTCCGTGGTCGGCCCCCGTCCGGCGGCTCCGGAATTCAAGCGGATCACCGTGTTCATGGAGCCTTTTGTCACCGAGCGCGGGATCGGGATGTGCCACACCGCGTTCATGCAGATGCAGGAACTGGCCTACCGCAACAACTGTCACTTCATCGTAGTGCCGATCCGGGGCCCCGAAATCACCGATGAACTGATCCGCAGCGCCTCCGTCGGGAGTCACGGGATTGTGATGCTCAATGAGTACGACACCTATTTCTCGGAGCTCAAAACCAATCTGCCGGTGGTGGGAACCTTGATGAACAGCTCGCTCGGCGGCAAAATTTCGACGGTCAACATTGATCCATTTGACGCGGCCGCCAAGGCGGTCGAATTTTTCAAGGCGCGCAAGATCAAAAAAGTCACCATCGCCAGCGCCAACCGTCCGGTGTACGTCCGGCGCGGCGAGTTCTTTCAGCTGTACTGGGAGCGCCAGGGCGGCCAATGCGAATGGGATTTCGACTGGTTTGCGCCGTCGGATGTGTCGCCCGACCACGGCATTTTTTTCACCTCCGACCAGATCGCCGAGATTCACATCCAGACCATGGAGAAAGCCGGGGTCGACCTGACTTGCTATCCGATTTTCTCGGTCGACGGCAAACGGACGCTGGTGCCTAATTTCCACCACTTCCCGACCGTCGCGGGGGACTGGAAGCAAATCGGACAAGCGATTTTCTGGGAAATTTTCAACCGGATCCGGTATCCGGAATACCCG
>CAZRFG010000497.1:0-2156 GCA_964599205.1 uncultured Victivallaceae bacterium | reverse complement strand
AGTTTGTAGTTGTCATAAACTCCAAGAAAAATGACCGCGCCGCAACTCCAGATCTCTTCCGGCAGATCGACGGTTGTGCTGAAGTCGCAATAAGGCACGTAAAAGAACCGGAATTCATATCCTGAATTTTCCGCGGCGGCGATCATGCCGCTGGCGGCATGGGCGCAGTAGCTGGATATTTTCTGTTCGTTCCACAGCACCACCGCAATGGTCTGGCGACGGTTGCCGGTCTGTTCCGGACGGTCGCAGACATAAGTTCCGGAGCCGTGGCGGAAGTTCAGGACGCCCTTGTCGCAGAGTTCTTTGAGCACCCGCCGGGCGGTGCCGGGAGTGAGCTCGAACTGCTCGGACAAGGCGCGGATCGGCGGCAACCGGTCCCCCGGAGCATATTGCCCGGCGGCGATCATCGACTCCACAAATGCCCGCAACTTTCCGCTGGGAGACGGTCTGGTCATTCCACGTCCAAAATCTTTTTCAAGTTGATTGTCGTTGTTTTCCCGGTAATATATCATCGCTATCGCCATTTTTCCATTGCCGAAACAGAAAGCCATCAGGGAGTGATATCAATTGCGCGAGTGCTGCTCTTGATCACCCAGTTGTTGCTTTTTCCGAACTCCTGATGCGACATCGGGGTGGCGGCGCCATCGGAGAAGAGGAACGCACTTTTGAGTCCGCTGCCATGCCGGAGGTTCGGGAACGCGGGATACGTGGTGGTCAGATTGATATTGAGTGGGTTAACCAAGTGGGGATTGCGCCCGGTGGCCGCGATCAGGTCACCGTCACCGCTCCAAATCGTATTGGGATAGCCGCACGACATGATGATGATGCGCTGACCTTCCACTGATTTGAGGGTGGATATTTTGTAGAAGCGGCTTCGTTTGGAATTAGTGTACCCGGTTGCCATCGAGCGGACATAGCTCCACGGTGCGAAGTAATTGGTCGGGATGCTGGTCGGTCCGAAGGTGTCTGACGGGCAGAGTGAAACGGCTTTGCTATGGGTGTAGGGATAGAGTAAGTCGAAAATCAGCGATGCGTTGGTTGCTTTGGAATAGACTTTCTCTGCCGGCGCAGGGGTCGGGCAGCGATAGGCGTACTGCGGCGGAATGTAGTCCTCGGCGTCGCCGGCGTATTGCATCATGGCGACGCCGAGCTGTTTCAGGTTGTTGACGCATTTGATTTCCTTGGCTTTTTCCCGGCTCTGGTTGAGGGCGGGCAGCAGCATTGCGGCGAGGATGGCGATGATCGCGATCACCACCAGGAGTTCGATCAGGGTGAAGAGGGGTTTCGGCGGGAGGAGCGAAGCCGGGCGGAGTCTGGATTTCATAGGAGCGCCTTTCTGGTTTTTAACGACTTTCGGATTGAAGCGGCGGGGGTTGCCGCACGACAGGAGACAATTGCCGGTCATCAGCGATAAATTCCGCGACACCTCCTTTTTCTGCTAATTTTTGTTGTGTTTGTTGATCAATATTAATCAAAGAGATCTAAAGTGTTCTATTTTCTTTCAAATATTATAGTAAAAAAAAAAGTAAAAAGCAAGAGAGGAATTGGTTTTTTTTCAAAAAAAATGCCGGGAGATCGGGATCCGAGCCGGGAACTCGGCAGCGTGGCATAACCGAAGCTTGCCGGGGATATGGAACCGGTTGGACGGAATGAATGAGGTGGCCGGGGGGAACTACGGCTCCGCGCGCAGAGCTGACCGGTGCGGTACGCAGGCCGGCCGGGGTGACACGCTGGCGCGTATGCGGGAGTGCCGGGGGAGCGCGGCCGCATGGACGATTTGGACAGCTTGGACGAGTTTGGACGGGGGAGGCGCCGTTCATGCCGCCGGTGATGGTGTCCTCGCCCGATTCGACCGACTCCATACGGCAGTTCGGGAGGGCCGCGGCATCGATCCCCCCGGGCCCGGCGCGCCGCAAGCCTTTCATGCGCGGTATCGACGTGCCACGTTCGGCATAAAGCACGGAAGTCAGGGGGGGGAACTTTTCTGCACAGTTTGCCGCCGGCAAAGCCGGGAAGGTGGGGGCAAAGCCGCCAGGGGGCCAGGACCTGCGCCCGGCTCCCGGCACCCGCGACAACGGAGCCGTGGGAGTCAAAGCCGCAGTGCGGTCCCGCCGGGGGCCGGCAGGGGGCGAGGAGCCCCCGGGGCGCTCCGGCGG
>CAZRFG010000496.1:0-2166 GCA_964599205.1 uncultured Victivallaceae bacterium | reverse complement strand
AAGAATTGCTGGTCTGCCGCGGCCGGGAACTGCAATGCTACAACGCCGACGGCCGGATGCGCTGGAGTTTCACGGCCCGGGGCGCCTTGCGCGCGGTTACCGCGGCGGCGCTGAAGAGCGACGGCGAGCTCAGCATCCTCTGCGGCGGCGAAGACGAAACGCTGTCTTTGCTGACCCCGGACGGCCGGTTGCGCCAGGAGTATCGCTTCACCGAGCGCCTGGTGACCGGCCAGGGCGGCACCCCCGCGCCTTTCGTCAACTGTCTATTGGTTGACGACCTGGACGGCGACGGCAGCGGCGAAATCATGGCCGGGCTGAGCTGTTCGCAGCTGACCGTGCTTGACGCCGGGTTGCGCAAATTGTGGAATGCCGACACCGTCTATCACGCCGCCGGGGCATTGCGGACCGCCGAACTCAACGGCGACGGGGTCAAGGAGATCCTGATTTCCGATCATTACGGTTCGGTGCACGTATTCGACCGCACCGGCAAAAAATTGGCGTATTTGTATTCGCAGACCGGCGATATCAGCTTCGACCTCGGCGATTTCGACGGCAGCGGCAAACCGACCGTCGTCAACGCCTCCAGCGGCGGCGGGCTGAAAGCCTTCACCTGGCCCCCGCGCGAACGCTTCAATTTCTTTAACTACGGCTATGGATTCAATGCGGTTAAAATCGGCGATCTCGACGGCGACGGCAAGCCGGAAACGGTCGCCGCCGGAGAAGCCGGCTACCTCTACGTCCTCGACACCGGCGGCAAGGTGGTGTGGCAGCTTGACTGCAGCGACGAAATCACCGCGCTGGCGCTGAACGACGCCCCCGGTGTCGAAGGGCGAATCGCGATCGGACAGCGCAACGGCCGCTTGAGCATCCTTTCCGCAACCGGCAAAGCGGTCGCGTCCGATCAAACCGGGGGCCGGATCACCCGACTTCAATTCGCCGACCTCGACGGCGATGGCCGCCCCGAACTCATTGCCGTCGACGAGTCAAACCGTCTGACGGTACTGGAAAACTGATTTTTTGTGCCGCCGCCCGGCCCGGAAAACCGCCGGCTGCCGCCGGCGGCGCTCCGGCATTCCCGGCGTCAACCGGGAACCGCCGACCGCCCCCTTGCCGCCATCCGGAAACAGAGTTCCAAAAGCCGCCCGGACCGCAAAAATTGCGACTGCGACACGGGGACTGAAATCCTGACACGTTTTTTGTCAAAAAAAGACGAAAAAAACTTGCTTTTTCTCCGGTTCATTGTACAATTACCTTAAAGGCGTTCTGAATCACCGTGTTTCACCAGAGAAAAAATAAGGAGTTCCAAACTGCCATGAAAAAGTGTTTTACTCTGATCGAACTTCTGGTCGTGATAGCCATCATCGCCATCCTGGCCGCCATGCTTCTTCCTGCTCTATCGAAAGCGCGTGAGCGCGCGCGTTCAACCCAGTGTTTGAACAATCTCAAACAGCAGGGCCTCGGAATGTTCACCTACGCGTCCGACAATGAAGACCGGGTGCCTTACGGCTACTGGGGAGACGCCTCCATGACCGTCCACAAGGCGCTCTACCCCTATGTGGCCGGCGGCGAATTCCCGACGACCGCGAACGGCAGCACCCCGAGCACCTGGGTCTGGTACAAGACCTATCAATGTCCGTCCGCCAAATACAAGCACCAGTACTACGGCAATGTGTCCAGCTACGGCTTCAACAACAGCAGCAAACGCTTCCCCTACAAAGGTTCGACTGTCGGTTCAACCGGCTATAAACTGGGGAACATCAATGCTGCGGTCGCTACCATGGCGCTCGCCGACGGGCGGCTTGACATCGCCTACCAGACCCCGGCCCCGATGAACTGGGCCGCCACCGCCGGATTCGGCCAGAACGCCTGGCCCGGCAGCACCGTCGAGGGCGGCGATGAACTGGTTCAGTATCGCCATCTCGGCCAAGTCAACGTACTCTATTTCGACAACCATACAGGTTCGGTGCGAACCGGCGAAATCACGGATCTCACCGCCGGCACCATGAGCCAGATCTTTTGGACCGGGCAGTTTAATTAAAACTTCGAATAATTTCTGAATTATAAGGAGCCGATGCGAATGAAAAAGCAGATTTTCACCCTGATTGAACTCCTGGTGGTGATCGCGATCATCGCGATCCTCGCCTCGATGCTGCTGCCCGCCCTCAA
>CAZRFG010000495.1:0-2166 GCA_964599205.1 uncultured Victivallaceae bacterium | reverse complement strand
CAGTCACGATCGCCATCTGCCCCGGCGGCGCATAGAAGCGGCACAGGAACCAGGAGTAGGCTCCCCAGAGGAGCAAGATCGCGGCGACGAAGCCGATCAAAAGGGCGATGAAACCGGCCCGCGACGATTTTTCGACGATGGTGCTGCTCATTATTTCACCTCACTCTTGGCGGCCGGAGCCGGGTTGGGCGCGAGCGGCAGTCCGAGGACGCCGCCGCTGCCGGCGGAGTTGGTCATGATCGAAGCGATGCCGGGTGCGACCTTTTCATACAGTTTGGCCCGGATGAAGCCATCGCCGCCGCCGAAGGCCGCGACGTTGCGGCCGAGCACTTCGGCCTCGCTCTGGTTGCGGGCAATGATCACCCCGCGCTCGGCTTCGGCCAATTTCAGCGCGGCGGCGCATTCCGCCTCGGCGGTCTTGAACGCAAGTTCGGCGACTTCAAGCTCGGTGCGGGCGGCGATCAACTGCTCGAGCTGGGCCTGTTTGGCGGCGATTTCGGCGGTGATCTTCTCGGTTTCGGCCTCGACCTTGATCCGGTTCTGGAGGGCCAGCATCTCTTGCTTTTTGAGTTCGGCGTCGGACTTGGCCTGTTCGATCTGGCGGCGGAACTTCTTGATCTCCTGCTGGGCAAGTTCGCGGTTGCGGATGATCGAGGCGATATCCTGCGGCGGAATGATGTCGCGAATCAGCACCGAGTTGATCGAAATCCCCCAGCGGCGGCAGTTTTTGCGGAGGTATTCAAGCAGTTTCTCCTGAAACACCTGGCGGCTCTCGCCGATGATGAATTCGGTCGCGGTTTTCTTGCTCCCCTCCAGTCGCGAAAAACCGCGGACATTGGGCAGGATCAGCTTTTTCAGAATATCCTCGAGGTTGCCGACCTCCTGGCTCAAACGCGGCGCTTCGGCCGGGTCGAGGTTGAATTCCACCGTGCCCTCGAGCGAAATGCTGAAGCCGTCGACGGTGAGGAAGGTGATCGCCTCGTCGCCGCTGAATTCATGGCGCTGGCTCTGGATATTGACGATGGTGACGCTGCTGATGAAGGGATTGATGCGGTGGGTGCCTTCCTTGAGCACCGCGCTCAACACCCCTTTGCGGCCGGGCTCGACCAGGAAACCCTGGTTGAAATTGAAATCGTTGGGCTTGCCGCTGAAAAGGTCGTCGCCGCAAAGCGAAGTGACCACCCCGATGTTGCCCGGCATGATCCGGATGTCGTCGTAAATTTTGACTTCGTAGGCGTAGGGGTTGATCCGGTGTTTGCCGGTGCCGAGGACTTCGCGGACGATGCCCTTGCTCTGGTCGTCGGGAGCGATGATGCCGCCCTCGGGGAGGTCGCGGCCGAATTTGCGGACCAGCACCCCGAATTTCCCGGCCGGAATGTCGGTGATCGGGACGATCTGCCAGTCCCAGGTGTAGGGATTGCGGAAATAACGGCCTTCGCCGAGGACTTCGAGCTGAATGCCTTTGTACTCCGGCGACGGAGCGAGGATTTCACCGGGCGGAAGATCCTTGCCGGTCTTTTTGATCAGGATCGCCACTCGGCCGTTGGCCGGCTCAATCCGGCAGCCGTACCAGATGAAGAGCGCGACAAAAAGCGGCAAGAGAAACAAGAGCGGCAGCAATGGAATCAGAATTCGCTTCATAAAACCTCCCCCGGAACCGGTATTTACGGTCAATCTTTGATCGACGCTTCGAGCGTGTGACGCAGTTCATCCGGCGACAGGCCGCCGATCACCAGCCGCTTGCTCCGGGAGCTCTCGCCCCGGACCAGTTTGATCCGGCTTTTGGCAACATCGAGTTCTTTGCTCAAAAAAGCGATCAGCGCCTGGTTGGCTTTGCCGTCGACCGGCGGCGCGGCGACCGCGATTTTGAGTTTGCCGTCGTAGTCGCCGAGGATCCGGCCGCGGGTCGCGCCGGGCTGGATGTGACACTCCAGCGCGGCGCCGGCCGGATCAGATTGAATTGCCGTCGACGGGATCGGCATGGCCGTCCTCATCGTGACTGACCGGGGAAATGACCACCGCGTCGGCCGGATCGGGCTTGACCTCGAGTCCGAGCAACTCCTCGATTTCCTGAATCGACATGGTTTCCTTTTCCAGCAGCGCCCGCGCCAGCTTTTCGAGCTGGTCGCGGTATTGAGTCAGGAGGTTGCGGGCGCGGACGTGGGC
>CAZRFG010000494.1:0-2166 GCA_964599205.1 uncultured Victivallaceae bacterium | reverse complement strand
CCCTGGACGGCGCCCCCGTACGACGGGGGGCGGGATTGGCGCTTCGCGCTTTTTTTGTTTTTTGGGCGCTTCGCGCTTTTTTTTTGAGCCTGCGGCGCTTTTTTCTTTTTTTATTTTTTATTCCAAATGTATTCGCCGGTGGCCGGGTCCACCTTGCCGATCTGCTTCGCCGGCGTCCCCGCCATAATCGCATAATCCTCCGTGTCATGCGTCAGTACCGAATTCGCACAAATCAAATTCGCCCGCCCCACCCTCACCCCGTTGGTCACCGTACACCCGCTCGCCAGCCACGTGCCGTCCCCGATCACAATCGACTTCGCCACATCCCGCGCCGAATACGTCCCCGTCGCCGGATCAAACCGGTGATTCCCCGCCGGCAGCGAACAGTGCGGCCCGATCAATACATTTTTTCCAATCCTGACGTCGCCATTCAAATAACAGTACAAGCCGATAAACGAATTCGCGCCGATCTCATTGTCCCCGATCCGCACAATCGCCCCCGGCGCAACCTTCACCCCGTCGCCATACCCCATCAGCCGCGCCCGCCGCTCATCATCCGGCCCGTTGTCCGAAAAATGCATGAACCGCACCAATCGCGCAAACTCCTCCGCCGTCAACCCGCACTGGGTCATCGCATCATCAACTTCCAGACTTTTTCGCATATCCTTCTCCCCTGTGCCGCAAAATTCATACCCTACAATATCCCCCGAACCGAATAATTTCAAATTAATTCACTTTGAATCAGTCGTTTTTCAGGGAAGCCTGTCCCCATGGTGAAAACAACGCAAATGACGCATGACGCTGATCGCGCCGGCCCACCCGCCTTCTCCGGAGCGTTCACCCTCTTCTCTCTGAGGAGAAGTCCGGAGGCTCCGGCCTTCCGCCGCTCCTGATCCCAACGCTCTGGAATTCTTCCGTTTTTTGGCAAAAAACTCCCGATCATCCGAGTTTTATGCGCGGCGTGTCACGCCGATGCCGCGCCGGATCGGCCGCACTGCACGGCAGAGACGAGTTCCCCTCTCATTTCGGCTTGAGCCAGTTGAGAGAAAGGAATGAAAAACCGGCAGGCCCCCGGACGGACAAGCAATATGGACTCCTTGTAAAGCAGCTCCCATGGTCAAATCCGGGTCGAGCGAGCCGACAAGCCTCGCCCTGCTCTCTGGATTATCCGCGGCGCATGGTTTTCAGGGGAACCGCAAAAGAAAACCTTGCGCTTCGCCCCAATCCTATCCGCGTTGCTCCGTTTTCCCTCAAAATGGAGACTTCCGGTCGCGAATCAGCCCATTTCGGGGCCGAAGACGGCGTAGGTCCGGCGGTCGCTCCAGTCGCCGCAGTCTTCGCCGAGGGTCATCCGGAGGAAGTCGCGCTCGGTCTGGAAGCCGAGGGCGGCGAGCTCCGCAAGGAAAGCGCTCTGGTCTTCGGGAATGTCAAGCTGGATCGCAGTCGCGGGGGAAAGCGCGTGGAAGTGACGCACCGCTTCCAGCGCGGCGGCGTCATCGACCGCCCCCAGCGCCCCCGCCTGGCGGAAAATCCGGCCGTCGCGGCCGAGCGTCCAGGCCGCGACCTTCCCCGCCGCATCGCGCCCCACTCGGGCAAGACCGGGGTAAGTGGCAAGGTAATAGCGATAGAGTTCCGGCCGCGCCATGCCGGTGAAACCGGCTTCAAGCGTCATCACCTCGGACAGCATCGCCGCGGTCATCGGCTCCCACCGCAGGCGCTCCGCGACCGGCTTGAGCGGCTGCTTCAAGCTGAGGCGAATGATCCGGCGTTCGTCGCGGAAGCCGAGTTTGCGGTAGACCGGAGCCCCCATCGCCGAGGCGTCAAGCTTGATGCTGCGGTGATCGGCGTAGCGCTCGATCAATGCTTTCATCAAAGTGGTGGCGATCGAGCGCCCGCGCATTTCCGGCACCGTCAGCACCAGTCCGATCCAGGCCAGGCGTTTTTCCCAGCCGATCGCCGCCGCGGTGCCGACGATCCGGCCGTCACAACGCATCGCCAGCGCGACGCCGTGCTCGACGAAGAGCCGCCAGTCGGCGTCAAGCTGATTCCAGCCGAGCCGGGTGGTGAGTTCGAGACACTCCGCCCGGTCGGCGGCGCTGACTTGGGTGACGGTCAATTCTTCGCTCATGAGTAGTCCTTTGGGGTCAAAACTTATTTGAGTTGGCA
>CAZRFG010000493.1:0-2169 GCA_964599205.1 uncultured Victivallaceae bacterium | reverse complement strand
TGGGGGCGGGCGGTCACTCGACATCGTATCCGCCGGCAAGGCTGTCCCCGGGGCCGTAGAGGAACCAGTTGGTGTCGTAAGTCGGTCCTTTGTCGCGCAGCTTCCACGCCGCGGCATGGCCGTCGCCGAACAGGGAGTTGAAGGTGACCAGGCCGATGACCGGCTGGTTCGCGGTCACTGCCGCACCGATTACCTCGACCGGATCATGGAAGGTCCTGGATTCGAAAATGACCACCTGCCGCGAAGGCCGCCCGAGCATTCCCCGCTTGGGCGCATTGCAGGCCTGGCGCAACGCCCAGTGAAAAAAGTAACTGCAAGTCACCCATACGGCGTCGTATTCGATCACTTGAGGCATCGGTTTTTTGATGATATTGCCGCCGTCGTTGAGGGTGGGATTGTACTTATCCGAGGGGCAATAGAGCACCGGGACGCTACCGCCGAGATAGCCGATGGTCAATCGCGGCCACCAGTAGAGCTGGTTCGAATTCCCCGGGGTGTCGTCGCCGGGAGAGGCCCGGGGAAAATAATCGCGGTTGTCGTCCGCATACATGGCGATTCCCGTCCCGATCTGCTTGAGGTTGCTGAGGCATTTGGTTTTTCGCGAAGATTCCCGGGCGTGGTTCAGCGCCGGGAGCAGCATGGCGGCCAGGATGGCGATAATCGCAATCACAACCAGAAGTTCAATCAGCGTGAATTGTTTTCTTCTCATTTTCATTCTCCTTTATGAGGGGTGGTTACGGATCCGCGTTCGATGATATGCATGGGAATTACAGTACGGAAAAAAACGCACTCCCGCCGGAAAATCCGGGACAGGCCTTCGAAGGCGGCCTCCACTTCCGCCGCGAGGTCGACGCAGACGGCGGTGAGCGGCGGGTGGTAGAAGCAGCCGATCGACTCCGTGGTCTGCGCGATGATGCTGATGTCGTCCGGGAGTTCGAACCCGTATTCGCGCAACGCGGTCATGATCCCCGGAACGGTCTCGCCGGAGATGGAATAAATCGCGGTGAACTCCGCGCGTCCGTCGTGATCCTCCAGGTAAGCCCGCATTGCGGAATAGGCTTTGTGCCGTGAGTATTCCCCCTGCGCGGTATGGCAGTCGATCAGCAGCATATCCATCGAGAGCAGCTGCGCGGTTTTCCGGAAATTTTTCAGGCGGCTTTCGCTCGCCTTGTTCGACGGCTCGGAGAAGACCACGGCGACCCGGCGGTGGCCCTTGTCGTACAGATATTTGCAAGCGATCGCCGCCCCGTCGCCGTCATCGGATCCGACATTGCTGATTTCGAAACTTCCGGCGTCGGCGTTCAGCAGGATCAGCGGGATGCGCAGTCCGGCGATCCATTTCATATCCTCGGTGGAGATGGCGGCGCCGGGGAGGAACACGATCAGCGCATCGGTTCCTTCGGGGGGGACGAAAACCGAGAGCGGCTGCTCCGGGTCGATCGGAATCCGGCGCAACTGCCATTCCTCATGGGTTTCCACGTACCGCCCGGCCAGGCCTCCCCACTCGGTCAGCAGTTCGCTGGGCCACTCCGGATAGGCGAACACCACTTTATGCACAGCCGGACGGCGGTTCACATTGCTGAAGATGCCGACCTGCGGCACACGGAAGATAAGCTCGTCTTTTTCCAGCCGGATGAGTGTCCGGTCAAGGACTCCCCGGTGGCAGTTGAATTTCTCCATCAGCTGGCGGACGGAGTAAAATTTTGCTCCGTATGAGAATCCGTCGAGTTCCTGATTCAACTGCTCATAAAGCTGATCGACCTGTAACGCTATTTTCATTTGCTTTTTCTTGGACTGTGCATGAATTTCCCGAACCTGCTATTATTATACAAACAATGCACAGCAAAGCAAATGACTGTGCATTTTCTAAAAGAAAGAAAGTGATCTTTTTTCAGAAGTCATTGTTTGCGGAGCGCGGTCGAGCCGCGCACGATCAGGCGGCCCGGAACTACGATCGAGCGCAGCGCGCCGCCGCCTTTCATCTCAAGTTCGAGCTGGCCGAGCGCCCGTTCGGCGAGGAGCCGGTAGTCGTAGGCGAGCGCCGTCACCGGCGGAACCAGGTGGGCGGTGAGGCCGTCGGCCTCGTAGGCGATGAGCGAAATATCTTCCGGGACCCGTTTGCCGCAGCTCCGGATCACTTCGATGATCCGGGTGATTTCGGCCATGAAA
>CAZRFG010000492.1:0-2170 GCA_964599205.1 uncultured Victivallaceae bacterium | reverse complement strand
CGGGCATGGGCCAGCGCGGCTTCGCCGCCCCCCAGCATCCGCGCCATCTCCCCCTCCCGCGCCGCCGCCTCCAGCTCCGCAATCGTCGACAGCGTCCGCCCCCCCGCCGTACTCTTCGCCACCGCAAAATGCCGGTCCCCCCTCGCCGCCACCTGCGCCAAATGCGAAATCGCCAACAACTGCCGCCGCTTCCCCAATTTCTTCAACTCATCCCCCACCCGCGCCGCCGTCTCTCCCCCGATGTTGACGTCAATCTCATCAAATATCGCCACCGGCACCAGGTCCGCATCCGCCAGCACCGTCTTCAACGCCAGCATCAGCCGCGACAACTCCCCGCTGCTCGCAATCTTCCGCAACGGCTGCAGCCCCTCCCCCACATTCGCCGAAAACAAAATCTCCACCTGGTCCATCCCCAGCGGCCCCGGCTCGGTCTCCTCAAATTCCACCTCCAGCCGCCCCGCCGCAAATCCGATCGCCGCCAGCTTCTCCGCCACCGCCGCCGCAAACTCCGCCGCCTTCGCCCGGCGCAATTTCCCCAATTCCCCCGCCTTCGTCCGCAATTGTTCCTGCAGCGCCTTCTCCCGCGCCGCAAACTCCCTCCGCTGCCCGTCCGCCCGCGCAAAATCCGCCAGCCGGCTCCGCGCCGACTCCAGACTCTCCAATACCTGCCCCAGCGACGGCCCGTAACGGCGCTTCAAGGTATGCAACGCACTCAGCCGGTTCTCCAACTCGGCGAACTCCGCCTCATCCAGCTCCACCGAGCCGGCAAATTCCTTCAAATCATCCGACAACTCCCGCAGCGTCTCCTGCGCCAGCTCACACCGGCCCAGAAAATCGTTCCCCCGCGCCTCGTCCAGCTTCGCCAGCGACAGCATCATCCGGTAGCCCTGCGCCAGCTGCTCGGTCACCGCCCCCTCGCCGTCGGTCAAGAGCTCGGTCAATGCCGCCGTCTCGGTCAATATCCGCCGCGAATCCGCCGCCAGCGCATGACGCCGCGCCAGCTCCTCATCCTCGTCCGGCTTCGGCTCGACCTTCTCGATCTCACTCACCAGCATCTCCAGATACCCCGCCTCGGCGCTGTTCGGCAAATCCCGGTTGAACTCTTCCACCCGCGTCCGCAGCAATCGCAATTCCTCGCACACCGCCGCGCATTCCCCCCGCAGCACCTCCGCCCCCGCGTAACGGTCCAGCAACTCCAGCTGCCGCGCCCGCGAAGTCAGCGACTGGTGCTCATTCGCCCCATGGACGTCGATCAGCAATTCCCCGATCTCTTTCAAAATCCGCACCGGCACCAGCACCCCGTTGACGTAACACCGCCCGCCAGTCTCGGTCAACACCCGGCGCAACTGCAATTCACCGTTTTCCTCCAAAGGAATGTCCTGCTCCGCCAACCGCGGCGCCAGCTCCCGCACCGTCCGCTCCTCCAGCCGGAACAACGCCCCGATCTCACACCGGTCCGCCCCCGTCCGGATCACCGTCCGGTCCGCCCGTTCCCCCAGCAACAGCGACACCGCCCCCAGCAAAATCGATTTGCCCGCCCCCGTCTCCCCGGTAATCACATTGAACCCGGCGGCAAACTCCACCTCGGTGTGCCCGATCAACGCCAAATTGTCGATTTTGAGATATTGCAACATATTTTCACCTGACTGGTCCGTGAACTCCTCGCCGGGAATGGTCCGGGGGCTCCTCGCCCCCTGCTACCCCCCCGGCAGGAACAATGTCCCTGCACCCCTGGCGGCTTTGCCGCCGATTACTTCGGACTTGCCGGGGGGCAAACCTTTCAAAAAGGTTCGCCCCCTCTTGACCCCCTGCTCCAAAGGTTCGGGGATTTCTCCGCTTTTTTGCGGAAAAATCCCCTCACGTCCGTGCTTTATGCGGGACGTGGCACGTCGATACCGCGCCTGATTGCGCTTTGGCACGCCGTGCCCGGGAGTACCGATCCAGATAATGCTCCCCCACCTACACTGCCGTATGGAGTCGGTCGTAAGGAACACGGTCTTGCCGCTTGCTTTTCCCGGATCACACGCTATAGTTTGTTATCATGAAAAATTTCTGGCTCATCGCTCTGATGTCGGTGATCGGCTGCACTCTCGCGGGCGCGGAGTCTGATTCTTCCGCCTGGCTCAATCAACTGGAGCGGATCGAGGCCACGCGCCGCGCCGCCAATATG
>CAZRFG010000491.1:0-2172 GCA_964599205.1 uncultured Victivallaceae bacterium | reverse complement strand
GCAACGTCGATCCGGTCGAAGCCTACCGGGTCTTCAACATGGGCGTCGGGATGGTCTGGTTCGTGCCGCCGGCGGCCGCCGAGCGGGCGCTCGCCATCTGCCGCGAAAAAGGCTTCACCGCCGCCGTGATCGGCGAAGTCACTTCCGGCAACAAAACGGTCAAAATCCGCTGATCGCAGGGTTCGGCAAGAGCCCGGCATCGCATTTCGCGCGCGCTCCGGAGAGCGCCGCAACGGGAAGGAAATCGAGATGTGGGAAAGACTTGCAGGAGTCGCAGAAAAGCCGTTTCAGAGGGCGCGTGAACTGTGGAGCACCCACTTCGGCGGCAACGGCGACGAGGACGCGCTGCGGGCCGCCTTTGCCGGCCTGATCAAAACCGTGCTGGCTCCCGACGGCGCCTTGAGCGACCGCGACCGCGAAGCGGTCCGCCACCTGCTGCGCGATTATTCGCCCCATGAAATTTCCCAGATGCTCGAACTGCTGCGGCTCGCGTCGCCGCTCAGCGCGGCCGAAGCGGCCGAGGCGCTCAAGCCGCTCGGCGAGGTCGACAAGCGCCGGACGCTGCGCGGCATGGTGGTCCTCTCGATCAACGCCGGACGGCTGCAGAAAAATACCACCCTGCTGGAGGAACTGGCGACCTGCTTCGGCATTTCCCGGGCCGATTTCCTCGCCACCGTCGACGAACTCGTCCAGCGCGAAGAGCGCCGGCGCAAAATCCTCAAATCCGGGGCCGGCATCGCGGTCGCGGTCGGAGTCATCCTGGTCTTTATTTTGACCGCGACGCTGCTGCGTTCGGTGATCCTCGGGCTGATCTTCGCCTACATCATGCTGCCGGTCGAGAAGTACTTCGAACGCCGGATCGCCAACCGCCGCCACCTCTACGCGAGAACCTTCAAGTTCTTTTCCGAACTGACCGGGCCTTTGCGCAATCTCTCGCGCCGGCTGAGCCGCGGCTCGGCGGAGCAGCTTTCGGAGGCCGAGGAAGCGGCGCAGCAGCGCAAGCACAACATCGGCCGGGCGGTTTCGCTGACCTGCGTTTCGCTGCTGGCGGCGCTGATCCTGCTGGTCGGCGGACTCGGGTACTTCTTCTCCAACTACGTCAACAAGCTCAAGAACGTCGAAGTCAAAATCCCGGTGGTGGTCCAGAAAGTCGAGAAGATCGCCGACAACGCCGGCCTCTCGACCAGCGCCACCGTCGAGGACGGCCGGATCGCCACGGTGACCACCACTACCACCATTTCCAAGCCGGCGCTCGAAAAGTTCTTCGCCCCGGTGCTCAACTACATCGACGGCCTGCGCAAGAAATTCGACCGCATGCCGCTGGTCCAGTCGACGTTGTCCGAATTGTCGCGGGCGCTCAACGACGAAGCGGCGCAGCGCGAACTCGCGGCGATGCTGCTGCGGCGGACCGGCGGCTTCGTCTCCTTTGCCGCCGGATTGATCGGGACGGCGGTGGCGTTTTTGCTCGATCTCTTGCTCACCATCTTCTTTTTCCTGCTGTTCCTCACCAAACTCGCCGAATTCTGCGCCGAAAACAACGGTGCCGGACGCCAGAGCGACTACCTGGTGCGCACGGTTTTCAACGGCAACTGGCTGCCGGGGGCCAATGAAGAGATCCTCCGCGAAGGCGGACGGATCATCGGCGAAGTGATCAACAAGCTCAAAGTGTGGCTGCGCGGCTACCTCTCGCTGGTGCTGCTGGACTCGACCGTCTACACCACGGTGTTCTACTTCCTCCACGTGCCGTACTTCTTCATCCTCGGACCGCTGGCCGGATGCGGCATCCTGCTGCCCTTCATCGGTCCGATCGCCAGCGCGATCCTGACCATTCTGGTGACGCTGGCGGTGGGGGGCAGTTCTGTGGCGACGCTCCAGATCCTCGGCATCATCACCGCGTATTTGATCTACAACGGGATCATCGAACAGTTCATTCTGTACCCGATGGTGATCGGCGAATCGCTCGGGCTCTCTACCCTCGAAACCATCATCGTGGTGCTCCTCGGCGGGATCTTCGCCGGAGTGCCGGGGATGATCTTCGCCATTCCGGCGGCGGCGGTGCTGAAGTACCTGGTGCCGCAGATCTACCACTGTTTTGACAACACCGCTCCCAAAACGGAGAAGTAAGATGGCCAAAGTCGTCCTCATCACCGGCATTACCGGCGGCTTCGGCCG
>CAZRFG010000490.1:0-2176 GCA_964599205.1 uncultured Victivallaceae bacterium | reverse complement strand
CCCTCGGGATTTCCTTTGACTCGATCGACTTCGACAGCGGAAGTTTCCGGGATACGCTTTCGCTGACGGCTGATGCCTATGGCGATGCCGAGGCTTCCGGGATCGAGGGCAGCATGGAGGGAACGGTGGCGGTAAAAACCAACAGCCAGTTCGCTTTGACCGTGACCGCCAAGTCGGCGACCGGCAATGCCTCGGCGCTCGGGATTTCCAACCCCGATGGCGCGTTGGATGTTGTGCTTGCCGGTACGACCAATATCAGCGCCACCGGCGGCAAAATTTCCGATGCGAATAATCCTTACGCAGTGGCTTACGGGGTCAGAGGCAACAGCGAACGAAAGGCGGCGGGGTATGATCCATCATCCGAAATCGGGCCGGACACGGTCGCGATCCTTCAGACCTTGAATGTCACCGCCAAGTCGGGGAGCGGCTCCTCAAGTCCGTCTTATATGTTCGCCGTCGCTTGTGGAGCTTACTGCAGCAGCGGATCCATTTACGACACTCTCTCTTCCTTTGAAAGTTCGGCCCAGACCAAGGCGACAATCAAGGCCGACGGTGTCGGCAACGCCGCCGCGGCCGGAGTGATGGGCGAGTCAATGAATGCCGCCCTCAACGGCGCGACCTTTGCAGTGACTGTGCTTTCCACCGAAAGCTTTGCTCAGGCCAGCGGCGTCGGCGCACGTTTCCTGTTGCGGATCAGCGAAGCCACCATGAACTTGAGCGTCAGCGCCACCGGCGGCAAAGTCCTTGCGGCCGATAACTCCGCCAACGCGATCGCGTTCGGGCTGTTTGCCGGCAACTGGAATGACAACGGCACGCTTGATTCCAGTGTCGCGGGCAGTTTGCGGATCGGTTTGGACAAGGTAAATCTGCTGTTGGGCTCCCAGTTTGCAGTTTCCGATACGAAACTCGACGGCACGCTCAATGTCAACGCCAAAACGATTGCCGGCACAGTTGACGGTTCGCGGATGGCCCGAGCCGCGGGGCTGGCGGCGAATGATGTTTCAGGCGCTTCCGCCGAAACCTTCAAGCTGAACGTTCGCGCCGATGCCGCGGATCAACTGGCCTCGGCGTTCGGGATTCAGGGATGTGACGGCAATGAAGAGTCCTATGTGAACTTCGATATGCAGGGCAATTGGAAGATCGCGGCAGTCGCCGCCACCGGCAGCGCAATTGCGTACGGGATCGGCGAGACGAATTCGATCGGTCTCCAATCGCTTTCGGAGAAAACGGTGCTGCAGGTCAGCGCCGAAGCCGACCAGCTTGCCGATGCGTACGGATTTTTTGCCGACAGCAGTTTCTCCGGCAACGGCAATCTCGGGCTGACGATGACCGTCACCGCCACTTCGCGCAAAGCGGCGGCGGTCGGCGCGGCCGGAATTTACGCGGTTGATTCATGCCTGACGCTCGGCGGCACCATCGCAGTCACCGCTTCCGGCGGCAAAAGCAACGCGGCCGGCATTTTCTCCTCCGGCAGCATCGCGATCAACGGTGTAGTTGCCGCCGCAATCGTCAAAACCGGCAACGCTTACGCGATCCGCAGCAACGATGAATCCACCTCCGGCTTGGATATCGAGGTCAACGGCGCGATTTTCGGGGGCAAGAGCGCCAACGCTTCGGCGATCGTGACCCAATTGAGCGGATTGGTCAAGTCGGGCGGCAGCGCGGCGGTGCTGTTGTCCGCGATCAAGCCCGCGCCAGGATCGACCGATCTCTATTTTGCGGTTCGGGGTTCGGACTTCAGCGACAGCCTGACGCTCGGCGGCAACGCGATCAGCGTGGGTGATATCGACCTTGGCGGGGGCGAAAAAGACGTACTGACGGTGAGCGCCACCAGCCAGGTGGTCGGCAATGTCGCCGGCGCCGAAGAGATCAATATCCGCATTGACGCCGATCCGGGGAAAAATCCGATTTTCACGGTTCGCAGCGATGCTTCGGCGTTGAACGGGGATATTTTTGCGACGGTGGACAATGCCCAGCTCGGCACTTACATTCTGGCGCAGGGCTCGAGTTCCGATGTCGGTGCTTTGAACGCAACCCGGCTGGTGATCAATCAGGACACCGCGCTTTCGCTCGGCGAAGCTTCGCGGGAACTCGATACCGGAGCGTTCGGCAAGCTCTCTGTGGTGACCGTCGGCTCTGTTTCCAAGCTGGTGCTGGAAATCACCTACGGTGCGGT
>CAZRFG010000489.1:0-2182 GCA_964599205.1 uncultured Victivallaceae bacterium | reverse complement strand
AACTCTATCTCGAGATGCACCGCGGCACGCTGACCACCCAGGCCCGCACCAAGCGCAACAACCGCAAGCTCGAACAACTGCTGACCGCAACCGAATTCCTCTGCTCGATGGCGCCGCTTGCGGACTATCCGGCGGCGGAGCTGGACAAGGCGTGGAAGACGCTCCTCATCAATCAGTTCCACGACATCATCCCGGGCTCCTCGATCGGCAAGGTATATGAGGTGACCGAGAAGGAACACGCCGAACTCTTCAAAATCTGCGCGAAGCTGATCGCGAAGGCGGCGGAAGCGGTCACCGTTCCCGCCCCCGGCCGCCTGACGCTGGTCAACACCGCCTCCACCCCGTACACCAACCCGATCGACCTGCCGGAAGACTGGGAGAACTGCGAAATCACCGACGAAAACGGCGGCGCGGTCGAAGTGCAGGGCCGCCGCGCCCTCGGGACCGTTCCCGCCTCCGGCGTCGCGGTCTGGAAGCGCGGCGCGAAACAGCAGCCCGCCGCCCTCGAAAACGGCAGTTTGATCCTCGAAAACGTGCTGGTCCGCTACGAATTCGACGCCCGCGGCGAACTCGTCCGCGCCTTCGACAAGGAAACCGGCCGCGAAACGTTGCGCCCGAGCGAAAACGGCAACGTCTTCAGCCTCTACGTCGATCGCCCGAACAACTTCGAAGCGTGGGACGTCGATCTCTTCTACGACCGCGAGGAGTGCACCGGCGCCGAGCTGGTGTCGCGCTCGAAAACAACCGTCGGCCCGGTCGAATCCACCCTGTCGTTCGAGTGGAGCGTCGGCGCGGCCTCTTCCATCCGGCAGACGGTCAAGCTCGCCGCCAACTCGAAGCGCCTCGATTTTGTCACTGAAGTGGACTGGCACGAAAGCCGCCGCATGCTCCGGGTCAACTTCCCGGTCGCCGTCCAGACCTCCGAGGCAACGTTCGAAATCCAGTACGGCTACGCCAAACGCCCCACCCACTCCAACACGAGCTGGGACATGGCGAAGTTCGAAGTGGTCGGTCACCGCTATGTGGACTTCTCCGCGTCGAACTACGGCGTGGCGCTGCTCACCGACTGCAAGTACGGCTACCGCACCAACCAGGGCAACCTCGACCTCTGTCTGTTGCGTTCCCCGAAGTATCCCGACTGGAACGCCGACCAGGGTCTCCAGGTTTTCACCTACGCCTATCTGCCGCACACCGGCGGCCTCACCGAGTCGAACGTCTGGAGCGAAGCCGTCCAGCTCAACCGCGCGCCGCTTCTCTTCGCGGACCGCGCGGCGAAAGCGGCGGCCCCGTTCTCCGTCTCCGGCGGAAGCGTCTCCCTCGAAGTGGTCAAAAAAGCCGAGAAGAGCGATGATCTTGTCATCCGCCTGGTCGAAACCGCCGGAAGCGCCGCGACCGCGTTTCTCGCCACCACCCTCGAAGGCGTGAAACTGGTCGAAACCAACCTCATCGAATGGGAAGACTTCAAGTGTTCCGAATTCCATAACGGTGTCGCCGAACTCAGTTTCAAACCGTTCGAAATCCGCACCTTCAAAGTGCGCCGGGCGTAGGAAACGTGGAGGAGGGCGCCGCCCTCCTCCAAACCGACGAAGTAAGTCAGAAATAGAATAGCGCCAGTGGCGGGCTGCGGGTACTACCGCGGGCCCGCCACTGGCATTTCAGTGTTTTTCCTCATCCGGGTATACCAATCTGGCGATGATCCAGCCCGTGAAAAGGTAGATCAGAAATTGAATCGCAAGATATAAACAGACAGCGGTTTCCCAGGGGGAATAAATATGAAAAGACTTGAATATGGGTTCGGTAAAACTCGTGGAGACATCACACAAAAGATACCAGCAACTGAATATGCTGCTGCGCAGATGGGATTCCAGGGATGTACAAAAAAGGAAATAAGATGCCGATATCATTCCCCATGCAATGCAACATCCGACAATTATCATTCTTTTATGTTTTGCCTTCATAAGTGAAAGATAGCATGAAAAATGAATGATTCAACCATCAAAACCAAAGATTGGCATTGACGTATTGGAGTGAGAGGCGGAATCGCTTCAGATTCGCTGCCGGGGATCGAGGGCGTCGCGGAGCGCGTCGCCGAGGACGTTCAGCGCCAGGACGAGGACGAACATGAAACCGGTCGCCGCCGTGATCTCCCACCAGACGCCGCGCCAGAGCCGCTGCTGCCCGT
>CAZRFG010000488.1:0-2188 GCA_964599205.1 uncultured Victivallaceae bacterium | reverse complement strand
CACGGTGCGGCGTTTTTTTGTTTGCGCGACCAGCGGGTTTCTGCGATGAAAGGCGTCCCGTCGGGGCGGAGAAAGCCGGTGAAGAACTCGGCGTTCTGGATCCCGTCGACATACGGCATCCGGGCGACGAAGCTCCGGACCGGTTTCCCCGCCGCATCGCAGCGAACGATCAACAGCGAGCACTCGCGCGCCACGCCCGCTGCGCTCAGCGGCCGAATCCGCTGGAAATCCGGCGTATAGCGGATCAATTCGAGACCGCCGTCCTCGCGGACGAGGTCGATCGCTCCCGGCGCGGCCGACTTGACGGTGAACGACGGCGCTTTTTCACCCGCCGGAGCCGAAGCGACGCGGGTCGCCAGCGTGGTTTCGTTGAGGCCGTTGGGGATCTGATATTCGACCCACGGCGCTTTGACCGGGCTTTCGGCGTCGGCAAAGAGCCAGCCGCGCATCACCGGATCCTTCACACCCTCGTCGCAAATCAGCCGGACCGGAATTCCGGGCGGCGGATTCAGCAATTGAATTGAAAGATTCGGCATCGCCTTGTTTTCCGTGGCAATGCGGAGTTTCTCCTGATCCAGCGTCCACTTTTCCTGCGGCGCGAGCGGAAAAACCAGATTGGTCACCGTCTTATCCCCCGCCGGGGCGCGCTCGACCCGGGTGCGGTCGAGGATCAGCAACCCGTCGTCCGCGAGCCAGAGTACCGCGCGGCGGTGAACCGCCTCGACGTTACGATTCTCCGGCACGTAATTCCGCCACCCGCCGACGAAATAGCCGCCCTGGTACTCGCCGAGCGCCCAGGCGAAATCCGGACCCAGCGCGCAATCGAAGAGTTCGGCGCTCCGCCGCAGCTGGCAGCCGCGGTCAAAACTGACGGTCGGGTGCGCCGCGGTCTCGCGTCCGGCGATGAACATCGGCAGCATTTCCGGCTTCTGATAGTTGTAGGTCGAGACGCCGGGATCGGCGATCAGCACGAAGCCGTCGCGGTTGTAACACACCTCGAGCCGGCTGTAGTGGCAGTGCCAGCTGCCGAATTTGCCGGCGTCGAAAAACACCTTTTCGCGGCCGTTGCCGCCGAACACCAGTCCGGCGTCCGGGAAAACGCCGTACGCCGGCGCTTCCCAATCGGCGAACCCGAGTTTATTTCTGGCCCAGCTCACCACCGAGGACGCGGCGGGGTCGTAGCGCCCCGGTACGCCGTCCAGGCTGACGAACTGCCGGTAGCCGGTGTCGTTGAAGGGAAACGATTGCGAGAGCGCGCTGAAATCGATCACCCGCCGGAAATCGTCGCGCTGGAGATTGCGGAATTTTACTTCCGGGAAATCCCGCTGCAAGTTACAGGCATTGGAGAAATGCCAGGCCGGACCGTTGTGATAATTGGGGGTATTCTCCCGATGCACCCCGTCGGGGCGGAAATTGAGCACAAAGCAGCGGTCGAGCACTTTGACCGCGTGATCCCGCCAGGCCGGAGCGTCGGGCAGAAAATCGAGCACCAGCCCGGCATTGAGCAAAGCCGCCGCCTGAAAAACCGGCCAGTTGCCGGGGCCCGGCGCGGTGTTTTTGGCGAGGCCGTTGCCCTGGACGGTGATTTCCGCAAGCATCCGTCCGACGAAGGCGTCGTCGAAACCAGGCGCCCGCCGCAGCCGGGCCAGCGTTTCGATCCAGTTCTGCAACCGGATGGCGGTATTGAGCTGGTTGTTGCGGTCGGGGTCGAAAAGGCCGGGATCGGTTTTGCGCGCCCGCCCGATCCAGTCCATCCAGTCGGTGATCAGCTCAGCGGCGCGCTGCGAATATTTGGGGTCTTGGGTCTCCTGCCAGGCTCCGGCGAGGAGCGGCAGATATTCCATCCGGTTGAGATAGGCGGTGTGCTCGCGGCTGTTCCACGCCGCCCCGCTCCAGTCGATGTTGCGCAAGCCGATTTCGACCGGCCGGTTGTAAATCCGGATTTTGCCGCCGCAGATCTCGTCGCCGGCGGCGACCGCCGCGGCCCGGTTGCCGGGCGGGGTGTCGACCGGCCGGATGTTGCCGAAACTGCGGTAGAGCTGGTCGGCCCTTTGCCGCAAACGCTCCATATCCGGCGTGTCCGCCCAGGCCGCGGAAGCGATCATCACCGCGAACCCGATTGCCCAAAAACTCATTTTCATTCCCATTTGACCTCATTGGGGTTGACCGAACCGGCCGATCTGCCCGC
>CAZRFG010000487.1:0-2191 GCA_964599205.1 uncultured Victivallaceae bacterium | reverse complement strand
AAAGGCGAAAAACGCAGCGAACGCAGTGAAAAGGACAAAGGCTTCCACTTCACGGAACGCAGCTACGGCAGCTTCCAGCGCTCCTTTGTCCTGCCCGACGGCCTCAATCTCGACAAAATCGACGCCGACTTCAAAAACGGCGTGCTCAAGATCACTTTGCCGAAGGATCAGAGCAAAAAGGAAAACGTGCGCAAGATTGACATCAAGTCATGAGCGGCAGACAAGCGGTCGGGAATTCCACCCGATCATCGCCGCTGAAACTCAAAGCCGGTCGGAAAATTCCGACCGGCTTGTTTTTTTGCTTCCGCTCCGCTGCGCGTCCGATTTCCTTGCGCAAAATAAAAACGATTGCCGAAAATTGATCAAAGATATTTGCATTGCTTCAATTTTGACGTTAATTTGACAGGTATATGAATTCATGTTACGCTTGCAAATCACCGGAGAAAATCGTATGAAAATTGAAATCGGGGAGGTCAAACCGGCATATCTCAAGGAGTATTGGCCGGGCCAGTACCGCTTCTTTTCGCACTTCGAGTACGCTGCCGGAATCCCCCAGTTGTTGTTCGCGGTGAGCACCCTGAAGGAAAACGGCAAAGGCAATATCAATTTCCACGCCTGGGGCTGTTTTCAGGGCGATGAGGGCGGCTATTTCGCCATCCTGCCGGGGATTTGCCAACATACCCACACCTTCGCCAATCTCAAACGCCACGGCGAGTTCTGCGTCAACTTTCTTTCGCTCGATTATTACGACCGGCTTTCGCAGACCATCATCCACAATGACGACAGCGACGACGAATTTGCGGCGGCCGGCCTTACCCCGGAACCGGCGGCGAGACTCGCAGTGCCGCGGATCAAAGAGAGCTTCCTCTCGCTTGAATGCCGGCTCCACAGCATCACCGATTTATCCGGGCGCGGCATCACGGCGATGATCATCGGCAGCGTGGTCAATATGGCGGTTGCGGAAGACTTCGCCCATGAAATCGACGGCAAATACACCGACGCCGGATTTATGTTCAATATCCACTCCCCCAAAGACTTGACGACCGGGGAAGGCAATCGGACCGGCGTGGCGACACTTCAAATCAAAAAAATCTACGGCGAGAAAGATTGCGAAACATGAAAATCAGTTCACAGGTTTATGTCCGTAACAGCTTCGAAGCGGTCGAGCGCTACGCCCGGGCATTCGGCGCAAAGACCGGACTGGCGATTCCGGATGATTCGCTAAAGGGTTACGCGCATTGCGAATTGTTCGTCGACGGCAAACTCTTCATGGCGGTGAGCGAAGCCCCCGCCATGGTCGATGTCAGCCCCAAAAAGGTCTGGCAGACGATGGCTTTCAACGTCTACGAAATGGGCAGCGAAGCGGCGGTCCGGCAGGCCTTTGCCGTCCTGAGTGAAGGCGGCACCGTGATCGACCCGCCCGGCCCCTGTTCGTGGAATCCCTGCTGCGCCAACGTGATCGACAAATTCGGCGTCTTCTGGTGGATCGCGATCTGAACCGGCAGCCATTGCATCCGCAAAAAAATCGGAGCCGCCGTCAAGGCGGCTCCGAGGCCGGAGGAATCGACCGGATCAGAGCCCGCAGGTCTGGCCCGGGGCGTTTCCGAGCGCCTTCAGCGCCTTGTCGTAATCGGGCTCGTTGACGATGTCGGAAACCAGTTCGGAATAGATCACCTTGCCGTCCTCATCGATGATCACCACCGAACGCGCGAGGAGGCCGCTCAGCGGACTGTCGGTCATGAGGACGCCGTAATCTTCGCCGAAATGCGACGAGTAGTGGAAGTCGGACAGCGTGACCACATTTTTGAGTCCTTCGGCCCCGCAGAAGCGGCCCTGGGCGAAGGGCAGATCCTTGGAGATGCAGAGCACCAATGTATTCTTCATTTTTGCCGCGAGTTCGTTGAATTTGCGGACCGTGATCGCGCAAACCGGGGTGTCGATGCTCGGGAAAATGTTGAGCAGCATTTTCTTGCCTTTGCCGTCGGCGAGGGTGAAGCGGCTCAGGTCGCCTTTGGTCAGACTGAAATTCGGAGCCTTGGCTCCGGCGGCGATGAATTCCCCGGCGATTTTGACCGGCGAACCTTTGAATTTAGTAGAATTTGTCATGCTGATGCCTCCAATGTTGCAGTCCCGGCGACATGCCTGCGGGACCTCAAGGGTAATCTATCGCCTTTATCGCCGAAGTCAAATC
>CAZRFG010000486.1:0-2194 GCA_964599205.1 uncultured Victivallaceae bacterium | reverse complement strand
CCCGGATCAAGTATTTCGTCAACCCCACCGGCAAGTTCGAGATCGGCGGCCCCGACGGCGATGCCGGGGTCACCGGGCGCAAGATCATCGTCGACACCTACGGCGGGGTCGGCAGCCACGGCGGCGGCGCATTTTCCGGCAAGGATCCGTCCAAGGTCGACCGTTCGGCTGCCTACCTCGCGCGCTACATCGCCAAAAACATCGTCGCCGCCAAGCTCGCCGCCAAAGCGGAAATCCAGCTCTCCTACGCGATCGGAGTGGCGGAGCCGCTGTCGATCAACGTCGACACCTACGGCACCGGCGTGCTCGCCGACGACAACGACCTGGTGCCGGTGATCCGCGCGCTCTTTCCGCTCAAACCGGCTGAGATCATCCGTCATTTCGAGCTCAAACACCCCGGCAGAAGGAACTGGCGTTATCAGGACACCGCCGCCTACGGCCACTTCGGCCGCGAAGAGTTCCCGTGGGAACAGACCGACAAGGTCGATGAACTCAAAGCGGCGGCATCCCGGCTCCGCAAATAACCGCCTCCCGCCGTCCGAGCGGCCCGGAATCGTTTTCCGGGCCGTTTTTTTTGTGCCGCGAATTGAAATGCAAATTATTCTTGAAAAAAACGCTTTCCCGGCTTGACAAAGTGCACCGTTATTGGTACATTGTACTTTAAATATGACGAATCTCATCAACCGAGGGGGGAGAATATGGCGGAAAGAAAGAAAAGACGGTCGCCGATCATGGAGCAGCTGATTGCCGATATGAAACGGCGGATCGGCGGCAATGAATTCGCGGTCAATTCCCTGATGCCGTCGATCCGGACGCTGGCCGCGCATTATTCGGCCAGTCCCAGCACCGTCGAAGCGGCGCTGCGGGAGATGTGCGAACTTGAATTGCTGCAGCGGGTGCCGCAGCGCGGGTTCAAAATCCTCGGCCGCCAGATCGAGCACCGCGGACGGGTCGCCATTCTGCACCAGGCGTACGGCATGCTCGATCCCCGGCCGACCATCGCCGCGGCGATCTGCGACCGGCTCGAATCACTCGGCTACCAGTGGGATGAATTCGACCTGATGGTCCGGCGTCCGGAACCGGATTTTCTCAAAAAGAATTATGCGGCGGTGATTTTCGCCCGCCAGCTGCATCTCTCCGACTATCCCGATCTGCTCGCTTCGCAAGGCATCATTCAGGTGATCGCCGGACGCGAAACCGAAATCGATACGCCGTCAAGCTACGTCGACCGGCAGGCGTTGATCGACTCCACCGTCCGGATGCTCTACGATATGGGACACCGCGACATCACGCTGGTGGTCCGGGATACCGGCAAATATTTCTATCCGGCGATGCTGGATACCTATCGCCGGGTGTTCGCCGAACTCGACCTGACGTACAATGACGACGCGCTCGCGGTGATGAGCGAGGATTTTGAACTCGGGGCCTATCTCTGCGGCCGCCGGATTCTCTCGCGGCGGAAGCTGCCGTCGGCGATCATCGTCTCCCGCGACTACCAGGCCTGCGGCATCAACCAGGCCTGTGTCGAAAAAAAATTGACCCTCGGCAAAGACATTTCGCTGATCGGATACGACGACATCGGCTGGCATGCCGGGCGTGATGTTCTCACTACCTACCGCGAACCCTGCGAAGAACTCGGACGGGGGGCGGTCGATGTGCTTCACACGCTTCTTGGCGGCGACGGCGGTCCCCTCCAGCGTGAAGTCGTGCCGAAGTTGATCCTGCGCCGCACGCTCTGTCCGATTCCGCCCGGGGCGATCCCGGCGAAGTAAAATCATCCGTACTTGATCGAGGCGCACCCGGAGCGATTCCCGGTTCGGCCCCGCTTCCCGCGTCCAGCGAGCTGGTTCCGGCGTCCGCCCGAGCGTCCGCCGATCCGGCTTTGGGGCCGCAATCAACCTATTCCGGCCTTGTCTTTGCTTGTGTACTCCCATCTTTTGCTTTCTTCCTTCTTTTTTCTTGTTCGCCCCGATCGGCAGCGCAAAAAAATCGACTTTTTTGAGGAATTGCCATTGACTTTTAAAGTACAATGTAATATAATGAGTACGTTGACATGGTTGATATTAATTTCGCCAGTACACTATAACAAAGAAACGGAGAATCAAAAGATGAAACGAGCGAAACAATTCACCTTGATCGAGCTTCTGGTCGTGGTGGCGATCATCGCCATTCTGGCGGCGATGCTGCTGCCGGC
>CAZRFG010000485.1:0-2194 GCA_964599205.1 uncultured Victivallaceae bacterium | reverse complement strand
GAAAGCCACCTTGTCCGGCGCTCCGCGCTGGGTTCGCGGCGGCGGGCCTTCACTCAGGATCAGCGTTTCCGCGTCGCCTGCGACCGGATGCATTCGTAGATAAGTCCCTTTGCCGCTCGCCAGCAACTTCGCGGTCTCCGACACCGGCAGCGTCAATACCGCGCCGGGCCGGTTCGCGCCACTCCGGACATTGGTCAGATACTGATAGCCGCTGCCGTGGTAGCCGGTGAAACTGCGTGGGCCCTTTTCCATTTTGGCAAGTTTGGGATCGTCGTAAAAGGTGCCGACTTCCACCTTTTCCCCGGCCAGCGTGCCGCCGGACTGCGGCTTGAGTTCGAGATTGGTCTCCACCTTTTCGCCCGCGCTGTGGAAAAAGAGATCGTGCTGCTTGCCGCCCGCCGCGCGGAAAACGTCGAGCACGACGAGCTTCCCCGGTTCCGGCTCGATCACCAGCCCCGAACGCTCGTACTTGGTCATGCCGGGATAGACATCCGGCGCTTCCGCGCGCAGATACTGGGCGAATTTGCCCGGATCATAGGCGAGAATCCGGCCGGATTTGTTGTCCTGCGCTTTGATGTCGACCACCATCGTATTATGTACCAGTGTGTTCTCATAAAAGGCGAAACGGGAAGGATCGTCCCCCGACGCACTGTCGGGATAACCGAAGTCCGGCATCAGCGGTCCGGTCCCGGTGAAAAGCTCGAGATGCAGCGCATCACGATGCTTATGCCCCGGATAAAACCCGAAACTCAGCCAGTAAGCCAGCGGTTTCTTCTGGTTTTCGTTCTGCAGCGAAGCCATGCCGTAGGCGGAGAGAAGGTTGCTGCGGTAGCCGAACCGCGGATCGGCGAGCTTCGCCGCCGCCGCCCGCTCTTCCGCGGTCAGCCCTTTGGAGGTCAACAGCAGCGCCGCGCTCTCCGAACACGGATTGGTGGCAAATGAATAACGCAAAGTATCGATCGAGCCGCCGTAAATCGCCTGTTCTCCGATGCTTCCCGAGTCGCCCGATGACGGCGAGTAGACGCCGCAGACCACCAGCTTGGCGGGATAGGTGAAGAGCCGCTTCGAGAACGGATGGAGTTCGGCGTAATTCATCCCGTAGTCGCGCAGAATTTCGGCCATCATCGCGATGCAATTGAGCCACAAGGCATTGTACCCCGGCGACTCCATCGGCGCGCCGTCGCCGAAGACGTTGTCGTAGAGCACATAGTCAAAGGGCGCGCTGAACGGCACCGAATTTTTGCGGTAATCGGTCACCCAGCGGACCATCGCCTGATCGTCCGGTTCGCCGCCACGCCCCTTGAGGGCAAGGGCGATCTTGAGCAACGCCCGCTGGTGCATTCCGAAGTTGCCCTGGATCCGGCCGTTTTCCGACATGATGTCGCGGGCCATCACCCGGAGCAGATTGTTTTCGATATTGGCCCGGATCGCGGCGTTGTCCTTGCCGGTCGCGGCGCGGAGGGCGGGGTCTTCCCGGTCCAGCGCCGGCGCGACCTTGCGCCAGGAATCGGCAATACTTGCGGCGATCCCGGTCTCCCAGATCGCGTTGACGATCCGGCCGGTGTATTGCCGATAAACCTCCTCGGCGTAACGCGACTGTTTGTTGTGATCATAACGCGGATAATACTCGGCCAGCTTGTCGAGCATCACCAGCGCGCGCTCGGCAAAGGCGGGGTCGCCGGTGCGGACGTATGCGTCGGCCAGTTGCGGCAGCAGCATTTCGATCCGGCGTTTCATCGTCCAGTGATTGTAGTAGGCGACGAACCAGTATTTCCCCGGCTTGTTGCCATCCTTCCAGCCGCGGCCGTCATCGACGTATTTACCGGTCAGGAGCGACTTGTCCTTGAGGCCGCTCTTGAGGTAGGCGGCGTAGTCGTTGTCCGGGAAAACCGTTTTGCACTCCGGGCACTGGAGTTTGAAGGGTTTCGATTCGTCGATGATCCAACTGTAGCGGCCGTGTTTCTTGATTTTGTCGCCGCAGACCGGACAGCCGTCACGGTGGACGTCAAAAGCGCGCGGCACTTCCGGCGGAGTGATCAAGGCGGCATATTCCGCCGGCGGGCGCGCCGCCAGCGCTTTTTCGTCCGCGGTTAATTCGGGTGCGGCGACTGCCGCCGCCGACCAGATTGCCGTTAAGATGGCTGCCAGTAATGCTTTCATCGTCATTCCTTCGGTTATTGCGGTAAATTCGCTC
>CAZRFG010000484.1:0-2196 GCA_964599205.1 uncultured Victivallaceae bacterium | reverse complement strand
GGACCGCGCCCCCGTACGACGGGGGGCGGACGCAAGCTGCGCTTGCTTTTTTTGGCGCTTCGCGCTTTTTTGAGCCTGCGGCGCTTTTGTCTTTTGCCTGCGGCGCTTTTTTAGAGCAACCCCGCGGTTTCTTCCAGGCCGAAGCGGATATTCATGCACTGCACCGCCTGTCCCGCCGCGCCCTTGGTCAAATTGTCGATCGTCGAAGTCAGAATGATCCGGTTCGTCCGCTTGTCAAACGCATACCCGATTTCACAGGTGTTGGTCATCGTCACATACTTGGTGTCCGCCGTCCGCCCCTGCGGCAACACCCGGACGAAACGCTCCTTGCCGTAAAAAGTCTGATACACTTCGGCAATCGCCTCCAGCGTGCAACCCGGCTCCGCATTCAGGAATATCGTCGAGTTGATCCCCCGGTTCACCGGCACCAGATGCGGCACGAAATTGATCGCCAGCTCCGGCACCCCCGCCGCAAACGCCATCTCCTGCTCAATCTCCGGCAAATGCCGGTGACCGATCGGCGAATACGCCCGCACGCTCTCATTGCATTCCGGGAAAATATACGGCAGATCCACCTTGCGGCCCGCCCCGGTCACCCCGGAACAACTCGAAACGATGATCCCTTCCGGACTCGCCAGCTTCGTCGCCAGCAACGGCGCGGTCGGCAGAATCGAACTGGTCGGGTAACAACCCGCGCACGCCACCAGATCCGCCGTTTTGAGCTTCTCCCGGTAGCGCTCGGGCAAACCGTACACCGCCCGCGCCAGCAATTCCGGCGCCGGATGGTCTTCCTTATAATATGCCTTGTACTTCTCCGGGCTCTTCAGCCGGAAGTCGGCGCTGATGTCAAAAATCTTGATTCCCGCCTGAAGCAGCGGAATCGCATACTCGGTCGCCGTCCCGTGCGGCAGCGCCAGAATCGCCGCGTCGCAGATCTTCGCCAGTTCGGCCGCGTCCGGGGCGACGAAATTGAGATCAAGCCCGGTATAGCGCGGAAACACCGACGACACCGGCTCGCCCGCATTTTTCCGCGAGGTCACCGCCGCGATTTGACAATCCGGATGCCGCAGCAGAATCCGCAGCAGCTCCTCACCCGCATACCCCGAAGCGCCCAATACCGCGACCCGGACTTTTTGCTTGCTCATATTTGCACTCCGTAAACTTAAAAATTCTTCTCAATATAATCGATCGCATTGCGGAAAAAGACCACTCCTTCGCCCTCTTCGGCCATCTTGCCGGCCGCCTTGTCCGCGGTCCAGGTCGGCGAGTTGAAGGGCGACAAAAACGCCTCCGGATGCGGCATCAGCCCGAAAATCCGGCCGGTGGGGTCGCAGATCCCGGCGATCGCCCCGAGCGAACCATTGGGGTTGGCCGGGAATTCGGTCGCAATGGACCCGTCGGCATTGGCGTAACGCACCGCGATCAGGTGGCGCTTTTCCAGTTCCGCGAGCACTTCCGGCTCGGCGACGAACTTGCCTTCGCCGTGGCGCAGCGGCAGCCGGACCAGATCGATGTTGCGGGTAAAGACGCACGGCGACGCCGGATCGGCCTTGAGGACGCACCAGTCGTCGCGGAAGGTGCCGCTGTCGTTGTGAGCCAGCGCCACGCTCTGGCTGAAGTAGTCGCCGTCGAGCGCCGGCACCATGCCCAGCCGGGTCAGGGTCTGGAAGCCGTTGCAAATGCCGATCACCAGCTTGCCGTCGGCCACGAATTTCTCCAGCTGGTCACGCAGTTTGAACTTGACCCGGTTGGCGAAAACCGTCCCCGAACCGAGGTGGTCGCCAAAGGAGAATCCGCCGATGAAAACCAGCATCTGATACTCGTCAAGCGTGTGTTTCCCGGCGATCAGGTCGTTCAAATGCACCTGTTCCGGAGTCGCGCCGACCAGCCGGCAGGCCGCCGCGGTCTCTTTTTCGCAGTTGAGGCCGAAGCCGGTGATCACGAGAACTTTGATATCGCTTCTTTTCATGTGTGGTAATCCGCATTGATTTTGACATATTCATACGAGACGTCGCAGGTCCAGACCCAGTAGTCGGCACTGCCGCCGTGCATATCGACCAGCACGGTGAACTCTTTTTTGCCGATGATCCCGGCCAGCGCCTCTTCCGGCGTGCCGGCATCGCCGCCCTGCCGGACCACCGGCATCGCGTCGTAAAAAATATCGGTCTTGTCGGGATCGAATTCCGCGCCCGAATA
>CAZRFG010000483.1:0-2201 GCA_964599205.1 uncultured Victivallaceae bacterium | reverse complement strand
ACCGGCAGAAACGGCAACTGGCGTTATTATCTTACCTACGGGATAAAACCATGAAACAAACCTTTACCCTGATCGAGCTTCTCGTCGTCATCGCGATCATCGCTATTCTCGCCTCGATGCTGCTGCCCGCCCTCAATCAGGCGCGCGACAAAGCGACTGCCGCCAACTGCGTTTCGAACCTGAAACAGGTCGGCACCGCGCTGTCGCTCTACCGCAACGACTACGGTGAATTTTTCGTCTCCAACAATACCAACGGCGATTATACCGGCCCTACCCAGACCGGGTACAACGGAATTCACGGGCAGTGGACCAGTATTTTCATCAAGGGCAATTATCTCCCATACAGTCCGAATACGTTCATCTGCCCGGTTTTCCGGAAGGTGTTCCCGCAATTGAAGACGACCGATTATTCGTACTCGGCGCCCCAGATCAACATGACCTCCACCGATCCGGCGCGGGGCGTGTTCAATCTGAACGCCAAACCGATTGCGACCTTCGGGTCGTCCAAGGTCGGCATCTTCAGCGACGGCGCCAATCCGCTGGCGGGTTCGGCGACCCAGCCCAATGGCGGCCCCTGTTCCAGGCTGATCGCCACCGGCGACAAAGCCGTCAGCTGGTGGTACGCCCACTTCGCCCCGATCCACTCCGGCCGGGTCAACATCTCCTTTCTCGACGGTCACGTCGGCGCGGGCTCTCCCTCGGAGTGCTACAACAGCTTCGGCTTCCTCGCCGGCGGCCAGCCCGGCACCGCGCCGATGAGCGTCGCCAAGATGACCGTTTTTGCGATCGGCGGACCGGGCACCACCTCGATCGTGACGGTCGCTCCCAAAGCAAACTGGATCACCAACTAAGTCAAATGCGGGACTTTTTGAGTTGCATGCGCAACCGTTTATACCATATAAAAAACGACAGGCGGCGAAGTCATGAAAAGGAAAAAACGAATTTTCACCTTGATTGAGCTGCCGGTGGTGATCGCAACCACCCAATACGATACCGGCGAAAAAGCCCGGCGGACTTTGTAAGAAACAGACGGATAAGGAGAATGCTGGCAATGAAGCAATGGCTTGGAGTGATGCTGCTGGGGGCTTTCACGGTTTGCGCCGGAACGCTGGAGGAGGAACTGGTCAAACTCGGACCGGAGTGCTGGGGATGACCCGTGATTACTTTGCCGGACGCCACGACGATTACCATACCATGCCGATCCTGTGGGCGGACGCCCATGTGAGCGTAATGACCAATGAAGCGCTGATGACCGGCAGAAACGGCAACTGGCGTTATTATCTTACCTACGGGATAAAACCATGAAGAAAACCTTTACTTTGATCGAACTTTTGGTGGTGATCGCGATTATCGCGATTCTGGCGGCGATGCTGCTGCCGGCACTCAACCAGGCGCGATCGCGGGCTCACGCAATCAATTGCATCAACAACCTCAAACAGGTGTCCTCGGGCTCGCAGCAGTATGCGAATGATTCGGACGGGTTCATCGTCGGTTACTACGGCGGCTTCACTTCCGGCAACCTGCTCTACTCCTCACTGGCGCGTTACGCCCAGTACCTCGGCGGGCCGAGTTATGCCGAAATCGCCTCGACGCCGGCCAAACAGACCGACACGCTGATCCCGAAATCCTTCTTCTGTCCGTCACTGCTGAAGCAGAACCATTTCGCCTACAGCTATACGTTTTCGCGGAACTATCTCATCGATTACTATCCGATCTCGGCGAGAGTATTTCCGATCCACAAGCGTGCGGTCATGAACGCCGCCAACGGCAGCAAAATCGCTCCATCCAAAGCCGCATATGCATTGGACGGCTATTGCGCCAACGAGACCGCCGGCTTTGCCGCCAACGGCTTCATCACCACCTACAACGCCAATTACGCGCTGCTCCACACCCGCCATGGCGAACGGGCCAACGCGGCGTTCGCCGACGGACATGTCGGCGCGTCGACCGCTGAGGACTTCTCGATCCGGGGCGACCAGAGGATCATCGAAGCGACCACCGACGGCGGCATGAAAGGCGTGGCGATCACCGAATACTATACCGGCGAAAAAGTCCGGCGGACGCTGTAAGAAACTGACGCATAAGGAGAATGCATGCGATGAAGCAATTGCTTGGAGTGATGTTGCTGGGCGCTTTCACGGTTTTTGCCGGAACGCTGGAGGAGGAACTGGTCAAACTCGGACCGGAGGGCGGCGTGCTGA
>CAZRFG010000482.1:0-2208 GCA_964599205.1 uncultured Victivallaceae bacterium | reverse complement strand
CGAGATAGTACCCGGCGGTGATCCACTGCTCCCGGCATTCGACCATCAGCGTGTTGCCCCAGATCACCGCGCCGGGGATGGCCAGCAGCGACATTTGGATGTACGCCATGCAGCAGCATTTCCGGTCGACGTCCTGGGCGACCGCCCAAAGGTGGTTCACCGGGTCGATTTTTCGCAGTTTCAATTCCTCCGCGAATGCGATCACCATCCCGCCCGATCCGCAGGTCGGCTCGTTCATCTCCACATACCCCTTGCTCTTGATCGCCTCTTCCGCACCGTCGACACCGCCGAGCCTGGCCATCATTGACGAAATCTCGAACGGGGTGAAAAACTGGCCTTTCCACTTGTTGTGGAGTTCGAGTTCGTGGAAGCACTCGCCGAGGAAATCGCGCGGCTTCTGCTCCAGGGCCAGCACGGTGAGCCCCAGCAGCTCGGCGAAGCGGTTCATCTCCGCGGAGGAATAGTGCTTGGCGATTTCCTCATACTTCTTCTCGTTTTCGGGCGACCGCTCCCACGGCTGCCGGAGCGACAGGGCGGCGGCTTCGCAGAAGTCGGCGAAGATCTCGTGCTGTCCATACTTTCCGGCCAGACTGTTCACCACCTTGCAGAATTCGCGCTTGTGATCGATCACCTGATTCATTGTTCAAACCTTGTGAACTTCCTCGTGCCTGGCTTCCGCTTCGGTCCCGTCGTACCCCTCGGCCGGCGGAATCTGGAAATACTGCCGGAATGCCCGCTCCACATAGGGGTAGATGTGGACGCCATCGGATGCGTTCTTGATCGCGTTGTAATCCACCCCGATGCATCTGCCAAGCCTGGTCAGGGTATATCCGGCTCCGACGATCGCTGCGATCGCCGCCGGAATATCCCGGCATTCGGCGACCGCGGATTTCATCTTGGCGTAATCCTCTTTGAGTTTGCCGCCTTCACGCTTCGGCTCAACAGGATTCGGAGCCGATGGAGGGCCCGGAATCCGTTTCATTTTCTGCGGCTTCTGTTTCACGACCGGGGCGGCGGGCGCGGCGGGTTCCACGGGCGTGGCGGATTCCGCGGGTACCTGAGAATGAGGCATGCTGCCAAGCTCGTTTTCAGTCGGCGGCGCCAGCAGATTGCCGAAGCGACGCTCCGCCACATCAAGACACACCGCGCAGAGTTCCGCAGTCGTGCCGCGAATATGGGTCGAATCATCGCGGCTTGCGGTGATCTGCCACCGTACCAATTTCGACAGCGGACTGTTTCCCTCCGGCACGAAATGAAATTCTTTTCCGCAGACGTCGCAAATATCGATTACTTTTCTCATGATCTTGTCCTTTCGTGATGCCGGGAGGGGGCTCCTCCCGGCGGTTGAATGATTACTTACCCTCTTCGGCCTCGGCGCGGGCTTTGAGCAGAGCTTTCGACGCCGGGATGGCGGCGACGGCGGGTTCCCAGTAATGGGCGTTCCAGTCGAGGTTGAAAAACTTGCAGAAAATCTCGGCGCGTTCGGTTTTGATGGTGTCCAGTGTGCCGGAAATGTCGTATTGGAGCTTCTCGCGGAACCGCCGCTGGACGTCTTTCCACAACTGCTCGATCAGCACGGCGTCGGTTTTATATTGCTTCAGCTCTTTCCGAGCTTCGGGCAATGGTTTCCAACTCATCCCATCCAGACAACTGCACCCGTAAGTAGCGATCAGCTCAAGGATGATTCTGGTTTCCGGGGGCGGGAAGCCGATGCCGTCTCCACGCGACATATCCTCGCACAGTTTTTCGACGGCGAACTTGCCGCGCTTCCCTTTCAACTCCGTTTCGCGGTCTTCCAGCGTCTTGCCGGGCTTCGCGCCGTCGCCTCCATCGCGGCCACCCGCCGCCGCTTTCGGATTGAGCGGCTTGACCCACGAACATTTCGGCTTGACCCGGCAGTAGGTGCCGGCACCGGCCCCCCAGATGCAGTAGGCGTTGGGTTCCTTTTTGCCCTTCTTTTCCCGGACGAAGGAAGAGTCGTACTCGATATCTCCGAGCGCCTTGTAGGCATCGGATCCATAATTCGGCCGCTGTTCGAAAAACAGGTAAAACGGTTCCGCTTCCGGATTCCCCGCCAGCCGCTTTTTGATGGCCGCGATTTCGGCCAGCACGGCGGGGAGGAGTTTCGCTTCGAAGCATGCCCGGTCAAGGCAGGTGTCGCCCCGGTCGGAGAGTTCCGGGAAGAGCAGTTCGGCGGCTCCGGACCGC
>CAZRFG010000481.1:0-2210 GCA_964599205.1 uncultured Victivallaceae bacterium | reverse complement strand
CTCGCGATCCGGGGCAGCTTACGCGCCCCGAGCCGAGAGAGCGCCAGCGACCGGCTCGCTATCCCGAAGCCGACGGTCGGCCGCCGCTGGACCACGCCTCCGTGCGACGGAGGGCGGGAGTGGCGCTTCGCGCTTTTTTTATTTTTTTGAGCCTCCGGCGCTTTTTTTCTTTTTTTTCAGTAGCGCAGGTCCAGCGTCAGCTTTTGGTTCGCGTCAAAAGGAAACCGGAACACCCGGTACACCCCGTTGCGATTGGTCGCCGTCTCCGCCATCACCGGCGCCGCACTTCCCCTGATCTGCATACCTTTCCCCCCCATCGCCACCACCATCGCCCCGTCGCGGATATCCACCGCCGCATGATTCAACCCGTCATCCACCAACACCGGAAACGGCAACGCCGCCTCCAGCACCCGCCCCCTGATCTCATATTCCAGCCGGATCAAGCCGCGCTCCATCGTGACCCGTTCCTCCACCGTCACCTCCCCGACCCGACGGCGCAAAACAAAACGAACCCGCCCCGGCACACTCTCCACTTCCTCAAACAACAGTTCGCCCTCCTCCGTCCGGTCCGCCAGCCGGATCAATCGGCCATCCATTCCCCGGAATTCCGGCGCGATCGCGAGATTGTGCGCATTCCCCGGCAGATTGCCCGCAATTTTGTACTTCGGCTCCGCCGCGAACGGCATCGCCGGCAACATCGCAAACGGCATCCCCGCCGCCAGAATCCGCCCCAAACCCGTCGCGTCATAATGCAAATCCGCCGCCGTGTCGTACTCAAGATAACTGCCCGCCGCACTGGCAAAAAGTTTGTGGAACGGTCCCCGCAAATAAAGCGTATATCCTCCGATCTCCGCCGGAGCCGGCGCTTCGGCAATGTCGTCATCGGCAAACAGCGCCGCCAACCCCAGCACCGACGCCGCAAACAAACTGTAAACCGAATACTGCCCGTAACTGTCGCAGCCGTGCAAGCCGTCGATGTCAAAGTGATTCTTGATATGACGCGGCACTTCAGACTCAATCAGATAAGGCCGCAGCGCCGCCGCCGACAAATGAGCCTGACGCTTGAACGCCCCCGCCAGCGCCGGATTGATTGCCTTGTAACGCCGCGCCTCAAATTCACACAACGCGGCGGCGATCCCCTCCTGATACTGGAATTGCGCCGAACGCCCGCCGTAGGGGACGAAACCCTCGGGCGAGACGAAGAGAAGCGTGGTCAAGCCGCCCCGGCGCAGCAATTCGCTGACCTTCGGAGCCAGCTTCCCCTGATACCCCCACGCCAGCGCCGCCGCAAGCTGGAGCCGGGTGGTGATGTCGTAGGTGATCGGGTCATTGGGATCGCGGTACATCCCGTACGCGGTGAAGTGGCCGAACTGCGGCTCGACGTAGCGGTCAAAGAAAGCGTCGCCGTAAACCGTCTCCGGCATCCCGCCGATTCCGGCCGCCTCGCGCATGCTCTCCCCGGCGGCGGCGTAGATACACCAGTTGTGAAAGGATGCGAGCTTTTTGCCGGTCGGATCGACCTCTTTGTAGTGCTGCTCCGGAATGACTTTCGTCAGGCTTTCGCGCCATTTGGCGCGCCGCTCCTCGGGGGCGATTCCGTCGAGCACGGTGTAGGCGGTGACCAGTTCTCGCATCCAGAAGTCGGGGCTGTTCTGCCGGGAATCCGGCGCGCTCAGCCGCTCGCAGGCGCGGTCCATCACCTTGAACACCAGTTCGCGGTGCTCGGGAATCCGGCCCGAGGCAAGCAAAATCGCCGCCGGCGCGACGAAACGCGGCGAAGTCTGCGCCCATTCGCGTTTCAGCACCGGATCGATCACCGCGCCGTCATCGTCGACCCATTGAGCGGCCATCCGGATGACCGGCTCGATCAGATCGAGGTAGTCCTCGCGGCTCATCCCGGTCGGCTGCCAATTTTCCGGCTTCGGCCCAGTGAGAATCCGCTCGACCTTGCCCTCGATCGGAAACGCTTCCAGGCCGCTCCCCTCCGCGGGCGGCGCCGGCGCGACCTCGAGAGCCGCACCGAGGCTTGCAATTGCCAAAACCATCATTACTCCGATCTGCCGCTTCATGGAATAAAGTTCCTTAATTTCGGACAATATACACGGCGCGGAGATGATTTTCAAGGGTCAGCGATTGTCGAGGATCTTCATATAATTCGCGTAAAGGGGACCGGTGATCGGCGTGTACAAATTCCGCGGTACGGTCCGGAC
>CAZRFG010000480.1:0-2226 GCA_964599205.1 uncultured Victivallaceae bacterium | reverse complement strand
ATCCGGTGGCTCAAACCGTTCGGCTTTTTCGACTACAATGCGCTGCAGCTCAACGCTAAATGCGCGATTTCCGACTCCGGCACCATCAGCGAGGAGTCAAGCATGATGAACTTCCCCGCGGTCACCATCCGCCAAGCGCTGGAGCGTCCGGAGGCGATGGATGCGGGAACCATCATCCTGACCGGCCTCGACCCGGATACGGTGCTTGATTCGATCGAACTGGTGATTGAGGAATTCAAACTCAACGGCGGCCGTTACGACCGGATTTGTCCGGAATACCAGGTGAGCAATTGTTCGTGGCGGGTGCTGAAACTGATCCTCGGCACCGCCAAACTCTCCAACCGCTGGCGGGGAATCGAACTCAAAGAAGAAGTATGACTGCGAAACGGATACTGATTCTGGCCGAGCGCTTTTATCCGGAAGAGTTTCTGATCAACGACCTTGCCGCAACCTGGCAGGCGCGCGGATTCGAGGTCGAAGTGCTGACCCAGGTGCCGAGTTATCCCCACGACCGGATCTTTTGCGGGTACCGCAATCGCCTGCTCCAGACTACCCGGGAGTTCCACGATATCCCGGTGCACCGGGTGCGGACGGCTCTCGGCTACAATCGGGGAATGAAGCACAAGATCGTCAACTACGTCAATTTCACGTTCTGGACTTCGCTGTGGGCGTTGTGCAACGGTTGGCGTTATGACCGTATTTTCGCATTTCACTCCGGTCCGCTGTCGATGGCCGGCGCGGGACTGGTTTTCCGGTTCCTGTGGTTTCGCCGGTGCATGATCTGGACGCAGGACGTCTGGCCGGATACGGTCTACAATTATGGAGTCAAGCCGACTTTGGCGATGCGCTTCTTCCTGATTTCGGTGGTTCGGACGATTTATCTTGCGTATGCGGAAATTTCGGTGTCCTGCCCGGGGTTCATCGAACGGCTCAAGTCGCACACCGGCAAAAAAGTACACTATTTCCCGCAGTGGACAAACCACGCCGAAGCACTGCCGGCCAAGCCGCGCGGCGGAAAACTGACCTTCACCTTTGCCGGCAACATCGGATCGGTGCAGAATCTTGAGCTGGTGGTCCGCGCATTCGGCGAACTGCGCCGGTCCGACGCTGAACTGGTGATCGTCGGCGGCGGAATTTACTTGGAGCGGCTGCAGCGGCTGGTGGCGGAAAACCACTACCGGAACATCATTCTTCCCGGTCGTAAACCGCAAACGGAGATGCCGAAGTACTTCGCCGAAGCGGACGTCTTGATCATTTCGCTGAAACCGGAATTCGATCTCACCGTGCCGGCCAAATTCCAGGCGTATATCGCCGCGGGGCGACCGGTGCTGGGACTGGTGCGCGGGGACACGGCGGCGCTGATTGCGAAGCATGATCTCGGCATGACTGCCGACCCGGCGGATGAAGCGGCGATCCGGGCGGTATTCATCGCGATGTGCGACAGCCCGGCGAAAAACTTCGTCCGTTGGCGCGAAAACGCTTTGTCGCTGTCGCAAAAAGAGTTCAACCGCGAAACCATCATCGAAAAGATGACGGCGGCGCTGATTCATGCGTCGCCAAATTCAGGAGAAAAACTCTGAAGAGTTCTGCATCGAACGAAAGCGCATGACAGAATCCCTTCGGTTGGGGAGATTTTCGCGGCTTGAACAGATATAACGTCAGTCGGGTAACCCTTTAGGAAAGCATCGCATCATGAGTCATGGAATACCGAATTACACGGTCGTGCTGGCGGCCGGCAAAGGGTCGCGCATGGGCAGCGAGAACACGCCCAAGGTCTGCTTCGAAATCAACGGCGTCCCGGCGATCAACCGGGCGCTGGAAATTTACGCCAAGTGCGGCATCCCGCAGCATGTGGTGGTGGTCGGCACCCTCGCCGGCAAAGTAATCGAAACCGTCGGCAGTAAATTTGAACACACCGTCTTCGTCTACCAGAAAGAGCAATCCGGTACTGCAAACGCCCTGCGTTGCGTCTACGCCAATCTGGCCGCTCTCCCCGACGACGCCGATCTCCTGGTGGTGGCGGGCGACAGAATTATTGACAGTGCGATCCTCGAACGGCTCTTTGACCTCTATTACACCGGCGGGGCCAAACTGGCGCTGCTGACTCTCCGCTGCGACCGCGACTCCGGCCAGGGGCGGGTGATCTGCGACAGCGCCGGTGTGCCGGCGGCGATCATTGAAAAGGCCGACATCCGCCAGCGCAAAGCGTATCAGACGCTACGCGAA
>CAZRFG010000479.1:0-2228 GCA_964599205.1 uncultured Victivallaceae bacterium | reverse complement strand
AATAGGTTTGGAAAAGGAAGAGCGCGAGAAGGAAAGAACCTTTCCTCAAAAGGTTTTTCCTTCTCGCATTCGGCTTTTTTAAGGTTCGCTTCAGCTCTGCTTGCGGATCGCTTTTTCGAGCTGGTGGAGGGCTTTTTCCAGGGTTACGCGCGGGCAGGCGATGTTGAAGCGCTGGAAGCCGCAGCCGCTCTGGCCGAACATGTGGCCGTCGTCGATCCACAAGCCCGCGCGGTGGATGATGAATTCATCGAGCTCGCGGCCCGGAATGCCGAGCTTGCGGAAATCGACCCAGGTGAGGTAGGTGCCTTCGGGTTCGATCAATTTGAGCTCGGGCAGGTGGGTTTCGAGGTAATTCCGGAAGAAGTCGAGGTTGCCGGTCAAATAGGTTTTGAGCTGGTCGAGCCACGACGCGCCGTAGCGGTAGGCCGCCTGGCAGCCGACGATGCCCATGATGTTGGGCTGGCTGAAGCCGACGATGTTGGTCTCTTCAAAGAAAGCGTTCCGGACTTTCGGATTGCCGATGATCACGTTGGCGATGTGGAGCGCGGCGACGTTGAAGGTCTTTGACGGCGCGGTGCAGATCGCCGAAATCTGCTTGAAATCTTCGGAGATGCTCGAAAAAACGGTGTGGCGGAAGCCGTTGTAGGTGAAATCGTGGTGGATTTCATCGACCACCACAAAGACCCCGTAGCGCAGACAGATTTCGCCGATCCGGGTCAGCTCTTCGCGCGTCCACACCCGGCCGACCGGGTTGTGGGGACTGCAGAGCAGCAGGAGTTTGACCTGGTGATCGCGGATTTTCTGTTCGAAGTCGTCCCAGTTGATATGGTACTTTTCGCCGTCGTAAACCAGCTCGTTGACCACCAGTTTGCGGGCGTTGTCGAGCACGCAGCGGCGGAAGGGGTAGTAGACCGGCTCCTGGATCAGCACCGCTTCGCCGGGCTGGCAGATCACCCGGATGAAGGCGCTGAGCGAAAAAACCACGCCGGGGTTGATCACCACCTCTTCCGGCGCGACGTCCCAGTTGTGCCGGGTTTTGAACCAGCCGGTCAGCGCGTCGAAATATTCCTCCTCCGGCTCCGAGTAGCCGAAAATGCCGTGTTCGGATTTCTTCACCAGCGCCTCGATCACTTCGCGCGGCGCCTGGAAGTCCATGTCGGCGATCCACAGCGGCAGCACGTCCGCCGGGCGTTTGCGGCGGACGGCGAAGTCATATTTGAGGCAGTTGGTGCCCTTTCTCGGAATCACCCGGTCGAAGTCGTAAATCATATCCAAAATCACTCCATCAATGCTTGTTCAAGGTCTTCAATCAAATCACCGGCATTCTCGATGCCGACGGAAATTCGCAAAAATCGGTCGTTGATGCCGCGCTCGAGCCGCTCCGGCTCGGGGACGTCGGCGTGGGTCTGGCACATCGGGTAGGTGATCAGACTCTCCACCCCGCCGAGGCTCTCGGCGTACTGGAGCACCCGGACCTTGCGCAACACCCGCCGGGCGGTTTGGGGCGAGTCCACTTCGAGCGCGATCATCGCCCCGAAGCCGGTGCACTGGCGCGAGGTCACCGCGAAGCCGGGGTGATCGTCGAAGCCGACATAATACACTTTTTTGACCCCCGGCGCGGTGCGGAGCCAGGCGGCGATCCGGCGCGCGTTGGCTTCCTGCTTCTCCAGCCGGACGGCAAGGGTCTTCAGCCCGCGTTCGATCAAAAAGCAGTCAAAGGGGGCGAGTCCGGCTCCGATGGTCTTGGCGAAAAAGCGGAGTTTTTCGCCCAATTCCCGGGTTTTCAGCACCAGGAAGCCGGCCACCGTGTCGTTGTGGCCGCCGAGGTATTTGGTGCCGCTGTGAATGACGATGTCCGCGCCGAGTTCCAGCGGGCGCTGAAAAAGCGGAGTCATAAAGGTGTTGTCGACGATCAGCAGCGCATTCGCCGCGCGGGCGATTTCGGCGACGGCGGCGATGTCGGTCACTTGCATCACCGGGTTGGACGGGGTCTCGATATAGATCGCTTTGGTATCGGGCCGGAGCCGCGCTTTGATATTTTCAACTTTAGTGGTGTCGGTGAAGTCGAAACGGATGCCCGACGGCTGCGAGACGTGGCGGAAGAGCCGGATGGTGCCGCCGTAGAGGTCGTCCCCGGCGATGATGTGGCCGGAGGAGCCGAAGAGATTCATCATCACCGCCTCGGCCGCCATTCCGCTGCTGAAGGCGATCGCGTCGGCCCCGCCCTC
>CAZRFG010000478.1:0-2234 GCA_964599205.1 uncultured Victivallaceae bacterium | reverse complement strand
GCGCCCTCGGAAATCTCCCGGCGGCCGGCGGCGGTGCAGAAGCTGGCGACGGAGATCGTGCTGGCCTACGATTCGGTCCGGACCTCGCTCACCATGGACAAGTCCAGCCCCTACTGGACGGACGAGGGCACCCAGGCCGTCAAGTATCTTCACTTCAATCCGGCCACGCGCAAGCTGTACGCGGTGTACGGCAATACCTCCACCGGCACGAAGGCCGTTTATGGCATCGTGCGGATCGACGCGGACACCTGGGCGATCGACCGGTTCTGGAACGGAAACACGGTGCCGGCGGTGCCGAGGTTTTTCCGGGAGAACCATGTGTTCTACTGTCACGGCGACGGGCCGGTGCTGGCCATGCTGGCGAAGGACGCGCAGATTCTCATTCTGGACGATGCCGCAAACAGCCTGCGGGTCCTGTCGCTGGAGGACAACAGCAGCTATGGCCTAGCGCAGAACGTATCGGGCGTGCCGTGGAGCAGCTCATACCACTGGGAGTATCTGGTCGGGGTGCAGGTGGACGCGGCCGCGAGCACGATCTACTTTGGCTTCATGAAGGCCGGCAACATTTCCGTGGCCCAGATCCTCACCCTGGACTATACCCAGGCGGCTCCGGCCTGTTCGGTGTTCGCCTCGTTCACCGCTGACATTTTTGATTCGGCCCTCCCGGAAATGATCGACACCATGGCGGACAGCCTGGTCCTGGACAAGGAAAACGGCTTTCTGATCTACTGCACCAAGGGCAGTCCCGACGGGATCGTACTTGCCGGCAGCATCCGGATCTTCTTGCTGAACGGCGGCGGTCTCTACCGGCACTATTACCATCAGGACAGCATGGCTGCGTTTCCGTATTACGGCGCGGGCCAGCCGGTGATTGCCGGCGGCAAGCTGTACGCCGCGCAGTGGATTTACACGACGGATTTCGGACAGGGGAGCTATTGGGGAATCGTGGCGGTGGATCTCTCCACCGGGGCGGTGAAGTGGCACCTGCCCTCCCCTATCATCGCCGGCGGGCCGCAGGATGCCCTGATGCGAAACCTGACCATAGCGGAAAACGGGACCATCGCCGCCTCCTGCAAGGCCGGCGTGGCTTTATTGGCCACGGAAAACGAAACCTGGAGCCTGGTCAGCAACCAGACCACGCCGGGCGTATTTCCGAGCGGCATCGACGAGTTCGCAGGTTCCTGGCTGGCCTATGACGCCGCGTCCCAATTACTGTTTTTGGGAGTTTTCATTCGAACCAACGCGTTCACCGGCGTGGTCGCGTTTCCGGCAACCGGGAAAATCGAGCAAACCCAGTACTTCACCGCGCTGTATTCCGGCGGGACGTGGAATTTTGGCGTGGCATCTCCGCTGGTGAGAGGCAGCCGCGACTCGGCGGCCGCTCTGGCGGTGGATCCGGACACCGGCGGATTGTACGCGTTTTGGACGCGCTGGAATTCCGGCGAAGGCCAGCAGCTGGTTTGGGACAAGGAAGCCGGCATGCTGGATTTGTCGGCGGGTCTGGTGCGCGGCCAGGCAATCGAGCAGACACGCGGCATTGACGGCGCGCCCGGCAAGCTGACCTTCACCCTCGACAAGGGCCACCTCTACGATCCGCACAACCAGGCGTCCTTGCTGTCCCGCTATCTGAAAAAGGGAAAGAAGATCACCCTGCGCTGGGGCGAGAAAATCGCCGGCGTCGACCATTGGCAGGAAGGGGCCGGCGTGTACGTGCTGACCGGCGTTAGGCTGTCTTACCAGAGGGGAACTTATCCGGTCCTCACGGTGGAGTGCGAGGATCGGCGGACGCTGTGGGAGAATCTCGGCATCGTCGCCAGCCGCTACTACAGCGGCGTAACCCCGGACGCGGCGCTCGGCGATCTGCTGCAAAGCTATGCCGGCGTCGCCCAGACGGAACTGGACCTCAGTGCACTGAGCGGCGAGGACGCGCTGTATTACCAGTGGCTCGACACGACGGTCAAGGCGGCGGTGGAGAGCATCACCAACCGCTACGGCTGCTATCTGGACGTTTCGCTGGCCGACGACACCATCCGGGCGCGGCGGATTTCTTCCGGTAACAGCATCGACCATATCTACGCTTCGGCGACGAACCTGCTGGAGTTTTCGCCGGACGACAGCTACAGCAACCTGACGAACCGGGTCACTGTCGCCGGGGAGGGGCGAAATCCGGTCGATGTGGAAACGCCCGAAGAAAGCGTGGGCGGCGAATCCGGAACATTGGGCTTTTTCCAGCA
>CAZRFG010000477.1:0-2238 GCA_964599205.1 uncultured Victivallaceae bacterium | reverse complement strand
GAGACCAAGGAGGGAACTGCCGGGGTTCGGGTGTACGGGTTCAGTCAAGTTCCGAGCACGCCCCGATGACGGACTTCAGGTTCAAGGCTGGAAGAAAAACAATATATCAAGCTTTACCGTGACGGCAGACCGTTGCATAATTCTTAAGCGCATACCCGCGTCCGCTCCGTCCCGTCGGACGGTTCCGGCGCTTCCATGTCGCCTACAATTCGCCACATGACGAGATGTATATCAAAAAAAGCGAAATACAAATTGAAGCCGCAAAAAAAATACAATTTTAACAAAGCCTAATTCAGGTTGCATCAAACCATCGTCAAGATACCGGAATCCCGGATTACGCCCCATGAGCGACAATGTTACCGAGCCGGAGTTGCCCGTCCTCCATCTCATAAGCGCGATCGAAGACATCCAGCGCGCGGTGGTCATGCGTCACCACCAGCACCCCGGTGTCCTGCTCGTGGGCGACGGTGCGAAAGAGCTCCATCACCTGGCGGCCGCGCACACTGTCGAGCGCCGCCGTCGGTTCGTCGGCCAAAAGCAGGGACGGACGGTTGACCAACGCCCGGGCGACCGCCACCCGCTGCTGCTGCCCACCGGAGAGCTTTGCCGGCAGATGACCGGCCCGGTCGCCGACGCCGAGATAATCGAGCAGTTCGATCGCCCGCCGCCGCGCCGCACCGGCGGGCGCGTCGTTGATCTCCATTGCCAGTTGCACATTCTCACGGGCGGTCAAAAACGGAATCAGATTGGCTTTTTGAAACACAAACCCGAGATGGCGGCGGCGAAACACCGACGCGTCGACCCGCAGCCCATCCTCAAAAACCGTGACGCCACCGATCCTGATGGTTCCCCGATCGGGCGGACGGATCAGCCCTAGCGCGGTCAGCAGCGTCGATTTGCCCGCGCCGCTGGGGCCGAGCAATGCAACCACTTCGCCGCGCCCGATGGTGAGTCCGACGTTGCGCAACGCGATCACCTCGGTGTTGCCGCTGCCGTAAATTTTGGTCAGGTTTTCCGCCTCGACCACCGGTTCAACGTGCCGGCTCATGACAACACCTCGCCGGGATCGACCCGCAATGCCTTGATGATCCCGAGCAAACTTGCCAGCACCGAAATCGCCAGCACCACCACCGCCAGTTGAGTCAGATCTTCCGGCATGATGACCACCCGGCGCGGAAAATAGGGAAACAACCGTCCGCCAAGCAGATAGGCAACGCCGAAGCCGAGCGCGCCGAGCAAAAGCGCCTGCTGCAGAATCAAGCCGAGAATCACCCGTTTGCGCGCCCCCATCAGTTTGAGCATCGCGATATCGTGAATCTTGTCCAGTGTCAACGTGTACAAAATCAACGCCATGATCACCGCGGAGACAATAATCAGCAGGATCCGAAAAAGCCCGAGCTGGCGGCGCGCCTTGTCCACCATGCCGCGCAGCAGAAGTTCGCGCTGGCCCTCGTGGGTATAAACCGTGACGTCCGGCCAGGATCCGATCTCAGCAGCGATCGCCGCCCGGTCGTATCCCGGCGAAACGTTGACCACCACTGCGCTGATCATCGAAGCGCCGAGCGCCGGAATGCCGGACGAGGTGCCGCCGGCGCGTTCGGCTATCTGCGGGTTGATATTGCCCAGATCGAGCGACTTCAAGCGCCCGACCCGGGCGACGCGTTCGATCCGGATCGCTTCGCCGGGAAGGTCGAATTGCACCGACTGGGCATCGGCGCGGGTCAAAAAGATCATCGCATCCCCCCCGGAGGAATTCATATTGGCGGTCAAACCGACCACGGTATAGGTGTTTTTGCCGAGCGGAATGCGGTCCCCCGGCTTCAAACCGGAGGAACGGTCGGCGACCAATTCGTAATGCGCCTGCTTGAGCCCGCGACCGGCGACCAGCGGCAGCCACTCTCCCCGGTCGGTGGGCCAGGCCAGCCCCTGAATGGTCAGCCGCAGCGGCCGGCCGCGATACTCGCGCTGAATGGTATGGGAAACGAATGCGTCGGCGCGGCTCACGCCGGGTACCGCCAGCACCCGGTCTTCGAGATTGCGCGGGATGCGGGAGATTTCGGCAAAGGGTCCGCGGGTGCCCTTTTGAACCACCCACAAATCGGCGTCGATCCGGTCGATCAGCAGCGTCGCCTCCTGGACCAGACCGCGGTAGATACCGCCCATTCCCATCACCAGCATCAGCAGGAGGCCGATGCCGAGCGCGGTCAGCACAAACCGTCCGAAATTATGCCGGATGTC
>CAZRFG010000476.1:0-2243 GCA_964599205.1 uncultured Victivallaceae bacterium | reverse complement strand
TCCTTTCCGGCAAACTTCAGACCGCAAATCGAAACGTTTGTCCAGCTTGCAAAATGCGGCCAAGCCGCGAAAGGATCTCCAGTATGAAGCTCTATGTGGGCAACCTGTCGTTCTCGACCACCGAAGCCGGCGTCAAAAACGCGTTCAGCGAATTCGGCACCGTCGACACCGTCAATCTCATCACCGACCGCGACACCGGCCGCGCCAAAGGTTTCGGCTTTGTCGAAATGAGCAACGCCGGCGAAGCCCAGGCTGCGATCGAAGGCCTCAATGGCAAACAGCTCGACGGCCGCGCCATCGTGGTCAACGAAGCCCGTCCCAAAGAAGACCGTCCCGCCCGTGATGGCGGCGGCTTCGGCGGCAACCGCGGCGGCAGCCGTGGCGGTCGCTGGTAATTCCGGCGGACCGAAGAAGCGGGGGGACCATCTGTCCCCCCGTTTTTTTTCGACCCCCAGGACTTCTATGTCATTTCCATCGATATTCGCGGAAAACACCTACGACACCCCCGGTGACCGGCGTGACCGGCTGACCAAACTGCTTTGCAATTTCCGTTATAACTTTTATTTCCGGATCTACTACAACTTTTATCGAATCGGCAAATGCTCGCGCCAGGGCCGCTTCGACCGGGTCAACCAGGCGCGTTACAGCGCCGGCAACGCGGATATCCTCGAGCGCTGCGGAGCCCGGATTCATCTGCGCGGGCTGGAGCATCTGGCGGCCGAGCCGGGCCCATTCGTGATCGCCGGCAACCACATGAGCGCGGTCGAGACAATGATTCTCAATGCGATCATCTCCCCCCGGCTGGACTTCACGTTCGTGATCAAACAGGGACTTTTCGGGGTGCCCTTTATGCGGCAGGCGATGCGCGCGGTGGGGGCGATCGGGGTCGGCCAGCTCAATCCCCGCGAAGACTTCAAGGTGATCATGGAAGAAGGCGAGCGCTGCTTGCGCGGCGGCAAATCGGTGCTGATTTTTCCGGAGGCCGCGCGCTGTGAAACCTTTCTGCCCGAGCGCTTCAATACCATCGCGGTCAAACTCGCGCGCAAAGCCGGCGTGAAAGTGATTCCCTTTGCCCTCAAAACCGATTTTCTCAAATTCGGCCGCCTGATCCGCGAGTGCGGTCCGGTCTGCCCGGAAAATGAAATCCACCTCGAATTCGGCGCGCCCATCCCCATCTCCGGCACCGGCCGCGACGAACAACTCCGGATCATCGAATTCATCCGGGAACGAAGCATGCGCTGGAGCAACGGCGCGGAAAAGGAACCTCTATGAACGCCCCCAACAGCGCGGAAGTGCTGATTCATTTTTATTCCCGTCACGAAGAACGGCTCAATGCCATCTCCCACGGTCTGGGAGGGCTGGCCGCCCTCGGCGGAATCGTCATTCTGGCCGTCTCCGCCCGCTCCTCGGGTGCGATGATGCTCGGCTCGGTGCTGATCTACGGTGCGACGCTGCTGACGATGTATCTGGCCTCGACCTTTTATCACGCGGCGCGGAGCGACCGCTGGAAGCTCTTTTTCCGCAAGCTCGACCACTGCGCGATCTATCTATTGATCGCCGGCACCTACACGCCGCTGATGCTGCTGGCGGTAGGCGGGACCAAAGGCTGGAGCGTGCTGATCGCGGTGTGGACGGCGGCGGTGCTCGGAATCATTGTCAAGTGCTTCACATTAAAAGACTATCGTGGACTTTCGCTTTATTTTTATTTGCTGATGGGGTGGCTTTGTGTCCTCTGCATTCATCCGCTTTGGCTGGGGATGAGCGGAGCCGGCATGGCCTGTCTGATCGCGGGCGGGGTGTTTTACACCGCCGGGGTGTTCTTTTTCATCAGCCAACGTCCTTATTTTCATGCGATCTGGCATCTTTTCGTCCTGGCCGGAACCACTTCGCATTTTCTGTCAATCTGGGAACTGGTGTAACCACCGGAAAAGAGGCGACCATGGCCGACAAACGCAAAAAAGAAAAAAACACCTTTGTAATCTACGCGGAATATCTGCCGTTCCGGCTGCTTTACGCCGCGCTTCAGGCCCTGCCGCTCAAAGTGGGGTATGCACTCAGCAACGCGCTCTTCGGCATCCTGTTCCTGATCGACCGGCGCCACCGGGTGCGGACGATTCAGCACGTGATGCACGCCGGGATCACCGCCGACCGGCGCGAAGCGCGGGCCTTCGCCCGCCGCTCCTACGGCGAATTCGCCAAGCTGCTGGTGGAAATCGTCAAAATGGATCAGCTGTATTGCCGCG
>CAZRFG010000475.1:0-2246 GCA_964599205.1 uncultured Victivallaceae bacterium | reverse complement strand
TTCGCCCCCTGGACGGCGCCTCCGTACGACGGAGGGCGGGATTGGCGCTTCGCGCCTTTTTTTTGGGGCGCTCCGCGCCTTTTTTTATTTTCTTGAGCCTGTGTTTTTTTTTATTTTTTGTGGAGCAGCGTGCCTTCGCGCAACTCCATAATCGTATCCGCCCGTTTCGCGATCTCCTGATTGTGCGTAATCATCACAATCGCCCGCTCCGGCGACGCCGACCGCAACTCGCCGAACAACCGCAGAATCTCCTCCCCCGTATGCGCATCCAGATTCCCCGTCGGCTCGTCCGCCAATAACAACACCGGATCATTGATCAACGAACGCGCAATCGACGCCCGCTGCTGCTCCCCGCCCGACAACTCATTCGGCCGGTGCGCCAGCCGTTCCCCCAAACCCACCCGGCCCAGCAACTCCCGCGCCCGGTTCTCCAAATCCCGCCGCGCCCCCCCCGCAATCATTCCAGGCAACATCACATTCTCCAGAATCGAGAACTCCGGCAAAAGACAGTACGACTGAAAGACAAACCCGATCGTCGCATTGCGGTAGCGCGACGCCTCGTGCCCCGCCAAGGTTGCGTAATCCACCCCGCCCCCGACAATCGTCCCCCGGTCCGGCTTCTCCAGCAAGCCGAGCAAATTGAGCAGCGTCGTCTTGCCGCTCCCCGATGCCCCCAGCAACGCCGCGAACTCCCCGCGCCGCAACTCGAAATTGATGTCGATCAGCACGTCCAGCGTCGCCGAACCGAGCTGGTAACTCTTTGCCACCTTGCGAACGTCAAGCACCAGGTCATTCATAACGCAACGCCTTTGCCGGATCAAGTTTCGCCGCCCGCAGTGCCGGAATCACCGCGCCGAACGTACACAGCACAATTGCACACCCCGCCACAATCAGCACATCGCTCAAAATGAGATGCGCCGGAAGGCCGTTGAAAAAGTAAAATTCCTTGGGAAACAGCTCCTGCCCGCTCACCATCGAAGCGATTCGCAGGATGTCGTTGCGGAAATACAGCACCACGCTCCCCAGAATCACCCCGCAGGTCGAGCCGATCACCCCGACCAGCAGCCCCTGCCAGATGAACACCCGCATCACCGTCGCGTCCCCCGCCCCCAGCGCTTTCAGGATGCCGATCTCGCGAGTTTTCTGGTAAACCGAGGTGATCAAGGTATTGGCGATGCTGAACGCCGCCACCAGTACGATGAAAACGAGGAGAAAGAACATCATGCGTTTCTCTACATCGAGCACCCCGAGCAGTTGCCGGTTCTCCTCCTGCCACGAGGTGATCACCATGGTCGTCGGCAGTGCTTTCTGGAGCGCCGCGAGTTCGGATTTCATCGCAAAGGGATCTTTGACCCAGCCATAGACCATCGAGGCGGAGCCCCACGGCATGCCGAAGAGTTCGGCGGCGTCGTCGCGCTGGGCGAAGATCACGCTGCGGTCGTAGTCGTATTTGCCGAAGGAGTAGAGGCCGACCACTTTGAATTCGCCGGGCAGATAGACCGGGGCGTTGCGGTTGACTTCGACGCCGCCGTCGGCTTTGACTTTGACCAGGTCGGTGAGGCGGTTGGGGGAGTGGACGAGGATGGTGTCGCCGATGTTTTTGTTCCAGCGGGCGGCCATGTCGGTGCTGATGATGACTTCGTTTTTGCCGAGTTTGGCGGTGCCGGCTTTGAGGACGTTGTTGTCGGCGGAGAGGTATTGGTGGATGTCCTGGTTGTCGACGCCGAAAATGATGATCCGGGGGTCGAGGGCGCGGCCGTTCTGGACCAGGGCGTTGGATTGGATGACGGGAGCGGCGGCGGTGCCGCCGGCTTTTTTGACGGCTTCGACGACGGCGTCGGGGTCGGTGATGCCGCCGTAGGCGCGGATATGGAGGTGGGCTTGGGTTTCGAGGAGTTTGGTTTTCATCAGGTCGGTGAAGCCGGTCATGACGGCGAGGACGATGAGGAGGACGCCGACGCCGAGCATGACGCCGATGACCGAGATCAAGGTGATCACCGAGACTGCGCTGCGCCGGGGCCGCAGATAGCGGGCGGCGAGAAAGAAACTTGTGCTCATATCTGAATCCTTGTGATTCCAGTTTATGCGGCCGCGTGCCGCCGGTACCCCGGGTGCCCCGCGTGCCGCCGAATCTGTACCCCGGGCAAGGGCCGCGCCCTTGCGCGGAGTCAAGAGGGCGCGGAGCCCTCTTGCGGTGTGCGAGGCAGCGCCTCGCCGTTCCCGCTCCGGGCGAAGCCCCAGCTCAG
>CAZRFG010000474.1:0-2259 GCA_964599205.1 uncultured Victivallaceae bacterium | reverse complement strand
ACTTGCAAAACAGCCGCCGGAATGCTATTTTGATAGGTACGCAATCAGGTCGAAAACGGCGGTTGTGCTTGGTTTCGGCATGACCGACGAGTGACCGGTGTCACCGTCGCGATCGGCACTTTTTTTTTGATCGACAAAGGCGGCGGCGCCGTCCGGGATGATGGTTTTTATGAGTGGAATCGATCGATATCTTTCTCTCGCGCGGCGGATCGCCGCGGTCACCTTGCTGCTGCTGTTTTTCGCCCCCCGGGCCGGGGCCGAGCCGGCGGCGGTGCCGAGCAAAATCCACCCCGAGCCCGGTTTCTGGGAACAAGTCGGCGACTTTTTCCTCCCCCATCTCGACCATCGCAAAATCCTGCTGGAAAAACAGACCCCCTACTTTCTGGTCACCATCGAGGAGGATTACCAGAACTACCGCCATCTCGTCTTCAACCCCAATCACGGTTCGCAGGGAATCTGGAACCCCGCCGCGTCGGACGAGATCGTTTCGCGCTACTGTCGCTTCTCGACCCTGTTTCTGGCCGCGATCGACCGCGCGCCGCAGCGGGTGCTCTTCATCGGGCTCGGCGCGGGGATCGTGCCGCGCTTCGTTCGCGAGCGCTTCCCCCTCGCCTATATCGACATCGTGGAAATCGACCCCGAAATTCCCGCCATCGCCGAAGGTTATCTCGGCTTCCGCCCCGACGACCGGATGAAGGTGATCACCGCCGACGGGCGCGACTTCATCAACCGCAACCATGAAAAGTACGATCTCATTTTCGTCGACGCCTACACCGCGGTGGAAATCCCCTTTCAACTGACCACGGTGGAGTTTTTCCGCCGGGTTCAGGCCGCCCTCGCCCCCGGCGGGCTGATGATCGCCAATGTCGCCAACCTCGGCAAAAAAGGGTTCATCGGTTCGGAAATCCGTACCGCCCGCGAGGTCTTCCCCGAGCTCGCGGTCTTCGCCTGCGGCGGCGATACCAACTATATGTTGATGGCGCGCAACCCGGGACCGGTCGATGCCGAAAAGATGGCGGCGGCCGCCGCCAAGCTCCAGCTCCCCGACCACCCCGAGCTCGAATTCGCCGACATGCTGAAAACCCGGATGAGCGACCCCGACCTCGCCGTACTGACCCGCGATGCCCCGATCCTCAAAGATGACTTCGCCCCGGTCGAAACGTTGAGGTAAACCATGAATCCGCGGCTCAACGTCTACTTGATCGCCTTCATCGCCGGCTTCGCGATGATGAGTTTTGAGATGCTGGGCATCCGGGTGCTGACGCCTTATTTCGGAAGTTCGGTCTACGTGCTGGGAGCGATCATCGCAGTGGTGCTCGCCGGGCTCGCGCTCGGCTACGCCCTCGGCGGACGGCTCGCCGACCGCGACGGGGGAAGCCGGACGCTGCCGCTCTGGCTCGCGCTCGCGGCGTTCGCGCTGCTCGGTTTTCCGCTCTACGGCCACGCCGTCGCGCGGGGGATTTACCGGCTCGAACTTGAAGCGCGCGAGGGGGCGCTGCTGCTCTCGCTCCTGCTTTTCCTCGCCCCCTGCATTTTCGTCGGGATGGCGACTCCGCTCCTGGTCAAAATGCGCGCGGCCGCCACCGGCAAGATCGGGGCCGCCGCCGGCGACGTTTACGCGGTATCCACCGCCGGGAGCATCGCCGGGACCTTGCTCACCTCGTTTTATTTGATCTCGACGATCGGCGTTGTCGCCGGAATCCTGCTCAACGGCGCGCTGCTGGCGGCGACTTCGCTCCTCGCCTTGCCGCTCTCCCGCTCCCGCGCGGAATAGCGCGGACCCATCGCGCCCGCTCCGAATTCAGCGCGGCTGATAGACGCCCATCCGGAAGTCGAGCCACCAGGGGACGTCGTGGTAGAAGCGGTCGCGGTTGGCGGCGTGATAGTCGGGGGTCCAGGCGACACTCTCCTGTTGCGCCAGCGCTTTGGTTTTCCAGGTCAGAAAGAGCTCGCTGGTGGAGGCTTCGCCCTCGGCCATTTCGGGGATTTCGTAGGGCACGCTCAGAATTTTCTCCGCCGTCGCGAGGTCGCCGGTCTCCAGCGCCGCCGCCGTCGCCAACTGGCGGATCCGGCCGAGGCGATGGGTCGCCGCGTCGGGCGGAAGGTGGGTACAGAACTCCGCCGCCTGGCCGGTTTTCTGAAAAGTCGGCCACGCCTCCCACAGCAGCTCCACCTGATGCGGCAATGCGATCATCGCTTCGCGCCAGCACGCGAGGGCGCGCTCGTCCATCTCCTGAAGCACGTAGATCATCGCTTTGG
>CAZRFG010000473.1:0-2288 GCA_964599205.1 uncultured Victivallaceae bacterium | reverse complement strand
CGGCTCGCCGACCTCTCCCGGCTCTGGCTTTTGCTCGATGTTTATGAGATGGACCTTCCCTTTATCCGCTATGGACAGGAGGTCGAATTCCGTACCGATTCGCAGCCCGGCCGGAGTTTTTCCGGCGTGATCTCCTACCTCGGGCCGGTGTTGGATCCGAAAACCCGCACCGTGCCGGTCCGGGTCAATCTCGCCAATCCCGACGGGCGGCTCAAACCCGGAATGTACGTCAAAGCCACCGTCCGCACCATGCTCGACGCGGCGGGCGAGGTGATCGACGATCGGCTGGCCGGCAAATGGATCAGCCCGATGCACCCCGAAATCATCCGCGACCGGCCGGGCAAATGCGACATCTGCGGGATGGCGCTGGTGCCCGCCGCTTCACTCGGCTACAGCGCCTTGCCAGCCGACCGGCGCCAGGCGCCGCTCCTGATTCCGGCGACCGCGCCGCTCTTGACCGGCAAACGCTCGCTGGTCTACATCCGCACCGCGCCGGGGCGCTATCAGCCGCGCCAGGTTGAACTGGGGCCGAAATGCGGCGATTTTTATCCGGTCCTGAGCGGCCTTGCCGAGGGCGACGACGTGGTGACTTCGGGTAATATGAAGATCGACGGGGCGATGCAGATCGCCGGCCTGCCCAGCATGACTTCGCCGGAGAATTTCGCCCCGGCGGCGACCGTCGCGGCGCAACCGGCGCGGGTTTCGGCGGATGCGCTGCTCAACGCTCTCCTCGCCATCCATGCACCGCTGGTCAAGGGCGACGCCGCGGCGGCCGCCGCCGCGCTGCGGACGCTGCGTGAAAAAGCGGCGGAGTTCGGCGACGCCGCGCGCCGGACCGAACTCCTGGGCTTGATTCCCGCTGAAATCCCCGGCGGCATAGTGGAACAGCGGGCCCTTTACGGCCGGATCGCCGCCTGGTTTTCACGCTGGAGCGAATCGCCCGGCTTCAAGCCGGGGGCGGTCAAATATCACCGTTTCCGCTGCTCGATGGCCCTCGACGGGCAGGGCGGGGTCTGGTTCCAATCGGCGAGTGAGCTTGAGAATCCCTATTTCGGCGCGGCGATGCTGAAGTGCGGAGAGGAGCTCTGACCCTATGAACGACGACAAGCAAGCGCTCGACCCCGCGCCGGAGCCGCATGGGCCGCTCGCCGCGATCATCCGTTTTTCTTTGCACAACAAGTTTTTCGTGCTGGCGATTTTCGGTTTCCTGATGCTGGTCGGGGTCTATTTCGCCCCTTTCGACTGGCGTCTGGGCGGGATTGAGCGAGACCCGATCGCGGTTGACGCGATTCCCGACATCGGCGAAAAACAGCAGATCATCTTCACCGAGTGGAGCGGCCGTTCGCCGCAGGACGTCGAAAATCAGATCAGTTACCCCCTGACCGCCGAGCTGATGGGGATGCCCGGGGTCAAGGCGGTGCGCGCCAATTCGATGTTCGGCTTCTCCACCGTCTATGTCATTTTTGACGACCGGAGCGATTTTTATTGGGCGCGCACCCGGATTCTGGAGAAGCTCAACAGCCTGCCGCCTGGACTGCTGCCGGCCGGGGTCACGCCGCGCCTCGGGCCCGACGCGACCGCGCTCGGACAGGTTTTCTGGTATACGATCGAGGGACAGGACGCCGCCGGCCATCCGACCGGCGGCTGGGATCTCGATGAGCTCCGTTCGATTCAGGACTGGGTAGTGCGTTATCAACTGCTGGGAGTCGACGGGGTCAGCGAAGTCGCCTCGATCGGCGGTTTCGTCCGCGAATATCAGGTCGATGCCGATCCAAATGCGTTGCGCAAATTCAACGTCACCTTTCGCGAGCTCGCCGACGCGGTCCGCGCCGCCAATACCGACGTCGGTGCGCGGACGCTCGAACTCAACCGCGCCGAATACTTGATCCGCAGTTTGGGCTATGTCAAAAGCCTCGACGACATCGGCAACAGCGTGATCAAGGCGGTCGACGGCGTTCCGGTGCTGGTCAAGCACGTCGCCACCGTCGCCACCGGGCCCGCGCCGCGCCAGGGATTGTTGGACAAGCAGGGGGCCGAGGCGGTCGGCGGCGTGGTCACCGTCCGCTACGGCGAAAACCCGCTCCGGGTGATCAACGCGGTCAAGCGCGAAATCGCCGCCGCCGCCGCGACGATGCCGGAGAAAGTCCTCGCCGACGGGACGGTCAGCAAACTCAAAGTCGTGCCCTTTTATGACCGCAGCGGCCTGATCTATCAGACGCTGGAGACGCTCAACGCGGCGATCTGGGAGGAAATTCTCATCACCTTGATCGTGATCATGATCATGCTGC
>CAZRFG010000472.1:0-2290 GCA_964599205.1 uncultured Victivallaceae bacterium | reverse complement strand
CCGGCGAACCCCTCAAGGTCGCCGCAGAACCAGAGCGTCCCCCGCCAGACCCCGTCTTCGAGCCGCCAGGAGCGGTCCTCCAGCGAAAAACTGCGCGGTGCATTGGCGGCGCCGAGCCGGTAAAGCGCGGCTTTGGGAACGCGATAATAATCGACCAGGCTCCAGGAACACGTCGGCCACGGCTCGTTGTATTGCCAGAAGAGACACCCCGAAGCGCGCGGAAACTGCCGCCGGTAGTGCTCAAAGATATATCCGGCGGCATCGGCCTGGGCGAACATGCTCGCCTGCGCCCAGTCACGAAGGGCGCCAAGCTCGAAATTCTCAAGCGGCAGCCGCAGATCGTGGGCTCCATGGAGATTGAGGAAATGATAGCGCCACGACTGCCCGTCCGGAATCGGCTCGCCGGAAGGGATGAAGCGGGCCAGCGACTCGACTTCGGGAATCGCGTTGCAGCCGATTTCGCTGGCGAGCTGCCGGAAGTGCCGGTTGTAGAACTCATGTTCGCGGTAGTTCCAAGGTCCGTGCGGGCGTTCCCCCGGCCTCGAAGCGTCGGGCGAAGAGGTATGGAAAGCGATCCCCGGAGCCAGCCGGTCGACAAGTTCGCGGTATTGCCGGTACAGCGGACTGTCGGGAATTTCCCCGTAATACTGCACTTCGTTGCCGCCGCAGAAAAGCGCGGTGGAAACGTGATTGCGGAGTTTTCGCACGATCGCTTCGCCCTCGCGGGCCTTGACCGCCAGGTATTCGGCGTCCTTGCGGTAATTGCTGCAGGCATGGGGGAACTCCTGCCAGACCAGGATGCCGTGGCGGTCGCAGCATTCGTAAAAAGCCTCCTTTTCGACCAGGCCGCCGCCCCAGATCCGGAAGCAGTTGAAATGCGCCGTCGCGGCCAGCGCGACCAGCTCCTCATAATCGGCCGCAGTCGCCCGTGACGGCAGGAGATCGACCGGCACCCAGTTCGCACCGCGAACGAAAATGGGCAGGTCATTAATCTCAAAGGTGAGATCGTACGCCCCCTCCGGAGACCCCGGATTGCGGCGCATCGCCAGCTCCCGGAACCCTACCGTGCGGGTCTCGGTCCGGCCGTCGAAATTGAGCTCCAGCCGATAGAGCGCGGGCTCACCGTAATTGGCGGGAAACCACTTGCGAGCGCCCGGCGCGGCGAATTCGAGCATCCGGCGGTTGCTGCCGTGGGCGAGCTCAAGCCTGGCGCGATGAGTGTATGAGTCACCGGTAAAGTTATCCGGAGTCAAGGTTACCGCAACCGGCATGGCGCAATCTTCGAGCGCCTCGATCTCGAGCTCCAGCGCCACCTCGTCGCCGCGGGTCAGCCAATGAAGATCACGGATTCTCGCCCGTTCACTCGCACTCAAAATCACCGAATCCCAGATCCCGGTCGGCACCAGGCGGCGCGACCAGTCCCAGCCGAAGCCGCACTGAACACGGTGGAAATCGGCGAAATCGGCCGGTTCCCGGTCGCAGTGATCCGGCCGCCCGGCGGGCGCGGGCTCGAAAATCACCGCCAGCAAGTTCTCGCCGTCCGGATCGAGATACGGCGTCACCTCGAACTCGACCGGCATGAACATTCCGGCATGGTCTCCGAGGTGAATGTCGTTGAGGAAAAAACGCGCCTGATAATCGATGCCGAGAAAGCGCAGCCGGAGCTGCCGGGCGCCCCGCATCGGCTCCGGCACCCGGAATTTTTTGCGAAAAGCCCAGGATTGGCGTTCGCTCCAGCTCGACGTCTCCAGATTGCGGCCGAAAAATGGGTCGGCAATCAAACCATGATCCCAAAGCACCGTCCGGTCGCACCCTGGCACCGTCGCCGAAAGGAGATCCCCCCTCGCCCCGCCGCACCGGGTGAATCCCGCCGAACGCGCCGAGTCGAGCAGCTGCCGTTCCAGCGTCCGGCTCCGGCGCGTCCAGGCGTCGTACTCCTTTTCGCTGATGAAATACCCGGCTTCCCAATCACTTCCGTCCAATCGCCAATCCATCGCCGACTCCCATGATAAAACGTTTAATTAACTTCATCAAAAAGATCACCGGCTGCGTGCCGGCTTTGCTGACAGACGGTATTCACACGTCAAGGCTCGCCCGGCATTTGAGTTCGGGTTGGAGCAGAATATTTTCGGCGGGCTCACCCCGCAGCAGGCGGTCGAGCTGGTCGGCGGCCAGGCTGCCGTGAGCCCGCTTGGGAAAACCGATCGACGCGAGTTCGGGGGTCAGCATCCGGCAGAGCGGGGTGTCGTCGACCCCGATTACCGCAACCCGGCGGTTCATCTCGCGCGCC
>CAZRFG010000471.1:221-2292 GCA_964599205.1 uncultured Victivallaceae bacterium | reverse complement strand
CTTCGAAAAAAACTTTATAAGGCCTGAGGTGAATTTCCGAAAATGGTTATCGGTTTTACTTTTATGGTTATAACTATGCTCAAAATCATTTGTTTTGATTCGCATTTATGAAGTATAATATGGTTGTTGAAAACAAAAAACACTTCGAGCGAAGACAGTAGATGAGGCCTGAGACCGAATATCGCAAGATCGCCGCCGAAATTCGTGCTCCCATCATTGCGAGTGGACCGGTGATGGCGGCGCCAGTCAGCGTCATGGTCGAAAATGAAAACTTGAAAGGAACCTGCCGATGATATTGCAAAGCACTCAATCCCCTCTTCGGATCGTCTTTGCCGCGCCCCCGGACCGCCCCTTTTTCGCCGAACTCTGGAACGAATCGGCGCAGGTCGCGGCTGCCCGATTGGGGTTCGACATCACCCTCGTCGAAGAGAACGCGGAAGCGGCAGCCGGCCGCTGGCCAGACTTGCTCGCCGGCGCCGACGCGCTCATCACCACCTGGCTCTCGCCGCGGCTCGACGAAACCATACTCCGACGCTGTCCCGCTCTGCGGATCGTCGGCCACGCCGCCGGTTCGGTGGCCGATTACATCACCCCGGAACTCTTTGCCGCCGGAGTCAAAGTCACCGGCGCCAATGACCTGATGGCGGCGGCGGTGGCGGACTGGTGCCTTGCCATGACCCTGATCGGACTGCGCCGTTTTCCCGACTATGCCGCTTTCGGCGGGCGGACCGAATTGCGTTGGAATCGTAAAGACCGCGGCATCTTCATCCGCAACGCCAAAATCGGCATCTGCGGCTTCGGCACGATCGCCTCACGCCTCGTCGAAATGCTTGCGCCGCTCAAGCCAAACGAAATTCTGGTTCACAGCCGTCATCTCTCCAAAGCTGACGCCCTGAGAGCCGGGATGCGCAAAGCGGAACTGCCCGAGCTCTTGGCCGAAGCCGACGTGGTGCTCACTCTAGGCGCCCTCACTGCGGAAACCACCGGAATGATCGGCAGCCGGGAACTTGCCATGCTCCGCGACGGAACGACCCTGATCAACGCCGGGCGCGGCCGGCTGATCGACGAACCCGCCCTCTGCCGCGAACTCGCCACCGGACGGATCAACGCAATCCTCGACGTATTCCACGAAGAACCACTGCCAACCGATTCGCCGCTCCTGCGCCTCCCCAATGTGATCCTGACTCCCCATAACGCGGGACGGCCGAGCCGATCCGGGTATATCACTTTGATCCTGGAAGAGTTCCGCCGCTTTTTCGACGGCGCGGCACTGCTCCACGAAATCACCCGCGAACGGGCCGGACAGATGACCGTCAATCTCAACCGTTCCGCGCTGACGACAGCCGCTGGAGGAGCTGAAAAATGAACATCTACTGGGGTGACCTTCACAATCACAATGCGATCGGCTACGGCGCGGGATCGCTGCGGCGAACACTCGAGATTGCCGACGAAACGCTCGACTTCATCGCCTTGACGCCACACGGCGTCTGGCTCGACCACGGGCCGGGCATTCCCGAAAATTACCTCAAAGTATGGAAAGACGGCGGCGAACGGCTGATCCGGATGTGGCCCGAGGTGGTCGCCGCCGCCGCGGCTGAACACCGCGCAACGGTCTTTCTCGGGCAGGAAGTGCACTCCTCGGACTTCGGCGACTATTGTCTCATTTACCCCGGCGATCATGCCGATTTTTTCGCCTCGTCGGACGTCGGGCTCGCCCGTCAGCGGGCGCTGGAGACAGGCGCGTTCCTGATTCCCCACCACGTCGCTTACTCCAAGGCGCGGCGGGGATGCGACTGGTCGAAATTCGTCGACGCGGCGTGCACCCCGGTGGTCGAGGTTTTTTCCGAACACGGTTCCTCTTTTGACCCCGACGACGAGTGGCCGATGGAGGGGCACTCCTTCGGCCCCCGCGACAGCGCCAACACCATTCTCCGCCAGCTCGAAAAAGGACGCATTTTGGGCTTCGTCGCCTCCAGCGACAACCATTGGGGCGTCCCGGGCGCTTATGGCGAAGGGGTGGCCGCGGTGCTGGCGCGCGGCGAGACGGTTCTCGAAAACGCCGCGCGCGAGC
>CAZRFG010000471.1:0-211 GCA_964599205.1 uncultured Victivallaceae bacterium | reverse complement strand
GGCCGCGGTGCTGGCCGAAAATGCAAGCAGGGCGGCGATCTGGGAGGCGATCCGGCAGCGGCGCACCTACGCGGTGAGCGGCGACCGCATCAAGGCAGGCTTTGAAGTCAATGGCGCGGTGATGGGTAGCTCAATTGAGGCAGGAGCCGGACCGCGCCGAATCGCCGGACGCGCTGAACTCTGCGCGCCACCGGCGGAAGTTGAGATTTTC
>CAZRFG010000470.1:0-2299 GCA_964599205.1 uncultured Victivallaceae bacterium | reverse complement strand
ATGTTGTTGCTACCGGCCCTTGGAGCAGTCGAACCGACCATTGAATTCAAGCTCGACGAAGGAGAAGGCGTTACCCTCAAATCCAACCATCCGGAACTTTCCGGCACCGTCAGATTTCCGGAAAACACCCGCTGGGGCAACGGACGAACCGAGGGCGTCCGGGCGCTTTACTTTCAAGGCGCTCCGGAGAAAACCCGCAAAGGCGGCCACGCGGTGATTCCGCTGGCGGGGAAATTTGATTTCTCCAAGCCCTTCACCATCGGGTTCTGGATGAAGCCGGACAAAACCCTGTCCCGACGATCAACCGGTGAATTAATCAGCAATGTCAGCGGAGAGCGGGGGCCCGGCTTTCGCATTCTATTCAGCTGGAACCGCCTCTGTTTCTGGACGGGAGACGGTCAAAGGAATCTTGAAGTCAACACCAATCCCGCCAAATTCCCGATCGAACGCGACGTCTGGACCCATGTTGCGATTACCGCCGACGGCGCCAAAGGCGCGGTTTACCTCAACGGGCTTCTCGCCGCCGAATCGAAACCGGAAACCCAATTTGCGGTCGCCAATACCAATCGGCCGCTTTATGTCGGCAGCTACAACGGCGGATACGCCTATAATTTCAACGGCAGTATCTGCGACCTGAAATTATTCGCTCAAGCCCTTACCCCCGCCGAAGTCCTTGCCATCGCTAAAGACATCGCTGAATAATACGGGATAAAACATGAAACTGCAATGGATTTTTTCCGCCCTGCTGGCAACCGCGACAGGCATACTCTCCGCCGCTCCTGCAATCGATGGCAAACTGGATGATCCGGAATGGGCGCAAGCCCGCAGGTTCGACCGGTTTTATATTCATAACAGCACAATGTCCGGCTTGCCGACGGAGGCGCTGCTCTGGCACGACGCCAACGATCTGTACATCGGCTTCCGCTGCCCGGTCTCCGCCGATAGCGAACTTGTCGCCAAAGCGGCTCAACGCGACGGCCGGGTTTTTGCCGATGACGCCGTCGAGGTGATGATCGATCCCGGCACCTCCGGCGACCGCTATTGCCATGTCATCGTCAATACCGCAGGTACGCTTTATGATGCCTATGCCGATCAGGGCGGTTTCGTTTCCGACTCCAAGTGGAATGGAGAAATTACCGCCGGAACATTTCGCGGGACTGATTTCTGGAGTGCGGAAATCCGCATCCCTTTTTCCACCCTGGAACTTTCCGCCGAAACCAAGCCGGTCTGGGGCTTTAATTTCTGCCGCAACCAGGTCAAGCCGCCGCAATTGTCCTCAACTGCTCCAAACGGAGTATTTCATGTCGCCAACGCTTTTTTGAAGGTCCCCGGCTTCGACCTCGATTACGGGCGGCTGGCCTGGCAGATTTCCGCACCGGAATTTACCGTAAAGCAAGATGGCAATGGATTGACCGCCGCACCGCGAATCAGAATTGCCAATCCCGGAGAGAAAGAGCAAAAAATCAAACTGGATCTGGTCCTGACCGGTCCCGGTATTGCCGGTGCGACAATCGACCTTGCCGTCCCCGCCCACAGTCAGATCACAGCGGATGTCCCCCCGATCACGCTTCCGGCCCCGGGTGCTTATACGGCGCTGATCGGCATCCTTGATCCGGTCACCCGAAATGTTCTGGTTCGCCGGAATTTTCCGGTTCAGATTGCTTTTGCACCGCTGACTGTTGACCTGCTCACTCCGCATTACCGCAATGCGATTTTCGCCACCCAGAATCTGGATGAAATCGTCTATGCCGTTCATTCCTCGGTTCCGGTTGAAGCGATCACCACCGGAATTGCCGATAGGTCGGGCAAAATTCTGCTGCAACGAAATCTCGCCGGCCCCGGAGAGGTGCGGATCAAAACGACGGAACTTCCCGAGGGACAATTCACCATCTTTGCCGACGCCGGAACCCGCGGACGAATCGAACATCCGTTACGCAAGCTCCCCCGGCGCAACGGGGAGGTCTGGCGCGACCGGGAGGGATTCTGGCGTATTGACGGCAAACGCGTCTTTATGGTGACGGAATGGAATGATCTGCATGTCCCCGGAGTCAACGCATCGGTTCACGCCAATCCCGACTGCAGACTGATCGATCCGACGCTGCTGTACTCCAGTTTCCCGGCAAAAAAATCATTCCGGCAACCGATCATCGATCCGCCGTCGGAAAAAATCATTCGGGACACGGTGAAGGAAAAATCGATCAATCCGGAACTGTTCGCCTGGTATCTTGCCGACGAGCCGGAGGTTGTCGGAATGTCTGCTTCAGGCTTGTCCGGCGCGGCTGAAATCATCCGGGACGAA
>CAZRFG010000469.1:0-2309 GCA_964599205.1 uncultured Victivallaceae bacterium | reverse complement strand
AGACGTGAAAGGTGATCGGGTCGCACGAATCGGCGAAAACCGGCAGCGCCTCGGACCCGGCGGCGGCAAAAGCGGCGGCGAGATCGCTGCCGGGCGGAAATTCCCGCCATACCGTGCGCTCCTCGCCGGTGCCGGGCGCGGTCCAGGGCAGAATTTTTCGCAGCACGGCGGCGCTGGCGGCATTGAGCGGCGTCACCAAAAGAAAACCGTGACGGCAGGAGATGGTTTCGCCGTCGAGTCCTTCCGGGAAAAAGCGGCGCATCGCGGCGGCGACCAGCAGCGCCTCGGCCCCGGAGCGGATGCCGACCGCGAGTTCGTTTTCGCCGTATCCGGAAACCTTGCCGGTGACGCTCCAGCCGTTCTCCGCCGCCAGCAGCTTCAGTCGATCCTTCACAGACTCCTCGCCCAGTTGAGATACCACGCCAGCAACCGGCTGCCGATCAGCATCCACAGCAGCGACGCGCCGGCGAGAAAGGGGCCAAAGGGGATCGCGACCCGCCGCAGTTTGCGTTTGCGTTTGATGGCCAGCGCCACCCCGTAAGCCGAACCCGCCAGCGAACCGGCCAGGAGGGTGAAGAAAGCCCCCGCCCAGCCGAGCAGAGCTCCGGTCGCCATCAGGTACTTGACATCACCCCAGCCGAGCACGTCGCGTCCGGCGATCCGGCGGCCGATGAGGGCGAAAAGACTGAGCAGAATCCCGAAAACCGCGAGCGAACCGAGCGAGAAGAGACCCGACCAGTACCACTCCTTCATCCCCCATACCGACGGGAAACAGAACGACACCGCCACCCCGGCGACCATCGCGGGATAGGTGGTCTGGTCCGGAATCAAACGGTGTTCCCAGTCGATCATCACGGTGGTGATGATCAGCATCGCCATCGGAAAGTAGAGCATCACTTTGGCCGGAGGTTCGCCGGTCCAGCCGACTTTGGCGAGGAGCAGTGCGAAAATCGCACCGGTGACGATCTCCATCAGCAAATAGCGCGGGGAGATTTTTTCGCGGCAGTTGCGGCAGCGGCCGCGGAGCCGCAGATAGCCGTAGAGCGGAATGTTGTCGTACCAGCGGATCAGCATTCCGCATTTGGGGCAGTGCGACGGCGCGTCGGAGATCGACTGGCCGAGCGGAATGCGCCAGATGCAGACATTGAGGAAGCTGCCGATGCAGCTGCCGAGAATAAAAGCCGAAATCAGCCAGAAGGCCCAGACCCAGATCGACTCGTACATCCCGATCCGGAGCCACCACTCATTCATCCCCTCGGTCAGAAATGCGTTCATAAACTCTGCTCCAAAGCCCGGCGCATCGCCTCCACCGGAGCCGGTCGCCCGGTCCAGAGTTCCAGCGAGCGCGCCCCCTGATGCAGCAGCATCCAGCGTCCGTCGGCGGCGCGCAAATCGCGGCGGCAGGCTTCGGCGAGAAACGGAGTCGGGCGGTAGATGGTGTCGAAACAATCGAGGTCCTCGAATCCCTCGAGCCAGGCGAAATCGAAAGGCCTGGGGTCGTCGTCCCTTAGCCCGCAGCTGGTGCCTTGCACCAGCACCCGGGCGGCGGCGGCGAACTCGCGGAATCGGGCGCGGTCGCGAAGGCCGGAGACGCCGACTTCGACCGCCGGAAAAGCCGCCTTGACCGCGGCCGCCAGCGCCTCGGCGCGGTCAAGGGTGCGGTTGGCGAAATAGAGCGCTTTGGCGCCGCGCGCGGCAAAGTGGAACGCCGCCGCCCGCGCCGCGCCGCCGGTGCCGACGAAGAACATCGCCAACTGCTCCGGACCGTAGCCGAAGGCTTCGCGGATCGCCCCCTCGAGCCCGTAGCCGTCGGTGGAGTCGCCGGCGATGCGGCCGTCGCGGATGATCAAAGTATTGACGCTGCCGGCCAGTTCGGCCTGCGCCGAAATCGAATCGACCAGCGGAATCACCGGCTCCTTGTGGGGGATGGTGAGGTTGACGCCCAAAAGGTGATGCCGGGCGTAGTCGACGAATTCCGCCAGTTCGGCGGGCTTGACGTGAAGTTTGCCGTATTCTTCGGCGATGCCGAGCGCGCGCAGTCCGGCATTCTGCATTTGCGGCGACCGGCTGTGGGCGATCGGGTCGCCGATCACCAGATAGCGGCATCGGCGGACGGGTTCCAGCTCCATAAAGAAAACCTCATTCGGGGTAATTTCATCGATAACATCCTTACTATACATCGCCGATCTTTTATTTTCCAAGCCCCGGCGGCAAAATCCGGCGACTTTCAGCAAAACAGCTTGCTATTTGCGGTGACGGGGTTTATATTATCACAATAGTGAAGGCAGGGAGTAGGTCCGAAAGGGTTT
>CAZRFG010000468.1:0-2315 GCA_964599205.1 uncultured Victivallaceae bacterium | reverse complement strand
CCGAAATCGCCAAAATCGCCGCCGATCGCACCCTCAAGGGCGAATTCGTGATCGGCATCGGCCCGCTCAAGGGCGACGCCCCGGCCGACGACGACTCCGACGGAGAGGACGGCGAATCATGATCATCCTCGGCATCGACCCCGCAATCCGGGTCACCGGCTACGGCGTGATCAAGGTCAGCGGCCGCACCATCGAAATCATCGACTGCGGGGTGATCAAGAATACCCAGAAAATGGCCCACAGCGAGTGCCTCCGCCGCCTCGCGGGCGGGATTCGCCAACTCGTCGGCGCTTTCGCCCCCGAGCACGCCGCGCTGGAAGACCCCTTCCTCGGGCGCAACGCCAGCACCGCGATCATCCTCGGCATGGCGCGCGGGGCGATCCTGACCACGCTGGCCGAAGCCGGGGTGACCAGCTTCGCCTATTCCCCGATGACCGCCAAAAAGTCGGCGGTCGGCCTCGGCTCCGCGACCAAGGAACAGGTCGCCGTGATGATGGCCGCCCAGCTCGGCATTTCGGTCGAAAAAATCGCGCTCGACGCCACCGACGCCCTCGCGCTGGCGATGTGCCACGCGCAGAAAGTCACCAACGACAAACAACTTGCAGATATTCTCCTGAAACCAATTTAATCGTGGAGGAAAAGGAAATGGCTCTCAAAATGAACAAGCCGGAAAATCGTTACCGTGGCGAACTCCCCCGGATCGGCATCCGCCCGGCGATCGACGGCCGCCGCAACGGCGTCCGCGAAGCGCTGGAAGGTCAAACCATGAAAATGGCCGAAGCCGCCGCCAAACTGATCAGCGCGAACCTCCGCCACCCCAACGGGACCAAAGTCGAATGCGTGATCGCCGACACTTGCATCGCCGGGGCCGCCGAAGCCGCCGCCTGCGCCGACAAATTCGCCCGGAACAACGTCGGGGTTTCGCTCACCGTCTCCCCCTGCTGGTGCTACGGCTCGGAAACGATGGATATGGATCCCCTGACCCCCAAAGCGGTCTGGGGCTTCAACGGCACCGAGCGCCCCGGCGCGGTCTACCTCGCGGCGGTGCTGGCCGCCCACAGCCAGAAGGGCCTGCCCGCCTTCGGCATCTACGGCAAGGACGTCCAGGACGCCAATGACAGCTCGGTTCCGGCCGACGTGGCCGAAAAAATCCTCCGTTTCGTGCGCGCCGGTCTCGCGGTGGCGACGATGCGCGGCAAAACCTATCTCTCGATGGGCAGTGTTTCAATGGGCATCGCCGGCTCGATCGTCGATCCCGATTTCTTTGAAGACTACTTCGGGATGCGCTGCGTCTCGGTCGACATGAGCGAATTCATCCGCCGGGTCAACGAAAACATCCTCGACCCGGTCGAGTACAAAAAGGCCGCCGCGTGGGTCAAAAAGAACTGCCGCGAAGGCAACGACTACAACAATCCCAAATGGGCCGCCGCCGACAAAGCCCGGATCTGGGATTACTGCGTCAAGATGGCGCTCATCACCCGCGACCTGATGGTCGGCAACGAACGCTTGGCCGAACTCGGTTTCGGCGAGGAAGCGCTCGGCCACAACGCGATCGCGGCGGGCTTCCAGGGCCAGCGCCAGTGGACCGACCACATGCCCAACGGCGACTTCCTCGAAACCATCCTCAACAGTTCGTTTGACTGGAACGGCATCCGCGCGCCCTACGTGGTGGCGACCGAGAACGACGCGTTGAACGGGATGGCGATGCTGTTCGGCAATCTCCTCACCGGCACCGCGCAGGGCTTCTCCGACGTCCGCACCTACTGGAGCCCGGAAGCGGTGAAGCGCGTCACCGGCAAAGCCTTGACCGGCGATGCCAAAAACGGGATCATCCACCTGATCAACTCCGGCGCGACCACCATGGACGGCACCGGCCGCCAGAGCATCAAGGGCAAACCGGCGATGAAGCCCTTCGCCGACATCACCCCCGACGAAGCGCAGGCCTGTATCGATGCGGTGGAATGGGTGCCGGCGAGTCGCGGCTACTTCCGTGGCGGCGGCTTCTCGTCGCGCTTTTTGACCAAGGGCGGGATGCCGGTCACGATGGTCCGGATCAATTTGATCAAGGGCCTGGGCCCGGTGCTCCAGCTGGCCGAGGGCGTGACCTGTGAATTGCCCAAAGCGATCCACGACAAGCTCGATATGCGCACCGATCCGGGCTGGCCGACCACCTGGTTCGCGCCGCGTCTGACCGGCAAGGGCCCGTTCCGCGACGTCTACTCGGTGATGGCGAACTGGGGAGCGAACCACGGTTCCTTCTGCTACGGCCACATCGGGGCGGACTTGCTGACGTTGTGCGCGATGCTGCGGATTCC
>CAZRFG010000467.1:0-2316 GCA_964599205.1 uncultured Victivallaceae bacterium | reverse complement strand
CCTTGCTCAACGCGTTCACCGAGAACGCCAAGAAGTACAGTCCGGCCCGGGCCGATGTCTGCTACCGGGGGCTTACCCGCCTCTTCGGGCTCGACGGTAACTCGCCGACGTTGTGGCAAAGATAAACCGCGGCACTAGACCGGGGGCACGCCCTTCGCCGGAAAGTGGTGCGCACGGCGAAGTATCAGCACCCCGGCGGTTTCGGCCGCCGGTTATTTAATCTCAAAGGAAACATCAAATGGAAAAAGAAGAAAACAAGTTCATGCCCGAGGAGCCTCGGGACAGCTCACTATTGACCGCCCTGATCTCCGGCTTTGTTGCCGGAATCACCGCCACCATTGCCATCTTTGGCATCTTCAAAAAGGAGTAGCCGAGACGCCGTTCGGGATGACTGGGAATCCATCCGGGAGGCAATTCTGCTGTCTCCCGGATTTTTTTGTCGGTGGAACTTTACGTTACATGTCCTGGCCGAGCTTCGCCATTTCCGCAGCCTGAACCAAGGTCATGATACCGATGATCAGCTGGAAAATGAAGAGCAGGACTCCGAGAGCCCCGCCGACCATGGCGATCCAGACGTAGCCCTTGGTGATTATCTTCCAGGCGCTCTGTGTTTTTTCGGCCGAAGTCATATCCTGGGAGCTGAAAAGATTGGATTTCTCTTTATTAAAGTTACAGATTCAATTCTCCGTAAAAATTCAAAAAATCCGAATCGCATTTGACCGCGAACTCAATCGCAAATGTTTGAACATAATCTTTATGAGCCTACTTTGCTTTTTGAGGCAAAAAGATACCACAACTTTAGCCGCGCCAAAAAGCGAATAAACAAAACTGCAAGTTGATGGCGTATTTTTTGATTGTTTGATTGAATCAGTAAATTACATGTGTTATATTGTTGAATGTGCAAAGTTAAGCTATGTTGTGACGAATTTTCTCACATCTGCTTTATATAGTCGGCGAAAAAGACAAGGAGCAGCAAAGATGGTAAGATCGTTCATCACAGTCAAATTGTTCAAAACAGTGATCAAAGTGATTTTGGCGGCCGGTGCGATTAGCTGGGGACTGTACGCTTGGCGCTTCGCTCCGGTTGCGGTCAAGGCCCACCGGGTCGGACGCGGCAATCTGACCGGCGAAGTCATGGGAACCGGAACGTTGGAAGCCCGGGTTCGGGCGGCGGTCAGTCCGAAAATTTCCGGTCTGCTGGTCGAAGTGGCGGCGGATCAGAACGACCGGGTGGTCAAGGGACAACTTCTGGCCCGGCTTGACGACTCCAATTTGCGCCGCCAACTCGAACTCGCCGAGGCCGAGCTGGCGGCGGCGAAAGCCGCGATTCCGCGGATCGATGCCGAAATCACCGCCGCTCGGGCTTCCTCGGTCAAGGCCCGTGAAAATTACGACCGGGTGGTCGCCTTGCGCAAAGGCAACGTGATTGCCCAACACGAGCTGGAACAGGCCACCGAGGCGCACGGCGTGGCCGAGGCCGCTCTCAGCCGGGTGCTGGCCGCCAAAATCGAGGCCGAACGGAATATCGACAAGGCCGCCGCAGCGCTGCGTTACGCGCAATCGCAATTGAGCGATACCGAGCTACGCGCCCCATTTGACGCGCTGGTGGTGCGACGGAACCGCAACCCCGGTGACGTGGTGGTGCCGGGCGCGTCGATTCTTGATGTGATTTCGCTTGAACAATTGTGGATATCCGCCTGGGTTGATGAGACCGCGATGACGCAGCTCGCCAAAGGGCAACCGGCCGACGTGGTGTTCCGCTCCCGGCCGGAAAATCCGCTGCCCGGCCGGGTCGCCCGGCTCGGTGCCGAAACCGACCGGGAAACCCGTGAATTTCTGGTCGACGTCGATTTGCTCCAACTCCCGGAAAACTGGGCGGCCGGGCAGCGGGCGGAGGTTTATATCCGGACTGCCGGGCGCAATGATGTGCTGGTGATCCCGCAGCGTCTGGTCGGCTGGCGGGGAGGCGAGTCCGGGGTGCTGGTGATGACCGGCGGGTGCGCCCGCTGGCAGCCGGTTAAGCTCGGCTTGCGCGGGCGTCAACTAATCGAAGTCGCCGGCGGCTTGAAAGAAGGCGACATATTGATTGAAACGCCGCCGGGAAGCGAAGCAATTCGCGACGGACGCCGGGTGGAGGCGGTCGCACCATGAATCTGGCGGTTCGCGACATCCGGCATAATTTCGGGCGTTTTGTGCTGACCGCGCTCGGTATCGGCCTCCTGCTGATGCTGGTGATGGGAATGGGCGGCATTTATCGCGGCCTGGTTCAGGAGGCGACGCTGCTGATCGACCGGATCGACGCCGATTTGTGGGTGG
>CAZRFG010000466.1:0-2349 GCA_964599205.1 uncultured Victivallaceae bacterium | reverse complement strand
GTCATTTTCATCCAAATCCGGCTTGACATTCGGGCTTTCATCGATTATAATATGACTGTCGCGCTCGTTTATGGTAGCATCCCTTGGCAATTGCAGCCTGTGGGTTCGCACAAAAGCGAGCGCTCGCTTTTTATGGCTGTAACGCGGGCGATTTCACGCGCCAGGGCAACGGAGGAGAGAACTCCGGTCCACTCCATCCACTCCATTCGCCCGGTTCGCCGCTCCTCCTCAGAAAACTGTAATTTCTCAATATTTTTTCGTTCCGGGGTTGACTTTCTTTTTTTTCTTGGTATAATAACGATATACCAAGTATATCAACAATATACCAACCTGAATTGCGCATCATGGAAAAAGCGGTTCCGAAATATCAGCAGATTCGCGACCGGATTCAGCAGGAAATCCGGCGCGGCAGTTATCAGCCGGGGAGTCCATTCCTGAGCCTGCTGGAGTTGAGCAACGAATACGGCGTCAGCAACATCACCGCCCGCCGGATCGTGCGCGAACTCGAAGAGGCGAATTACCTCGAGTGCCGCAAGGGCAACCGTCCGGTCGTCCGGCTGCCGCAGCAGGATATTCCGCGCTTGCGTAAAAATATCGGACTGCTGTTGACCGACCCTGAATTCGATTCCCGCAGCGCGCCATGGGCGTATACGATCCTGAGCCGGCTCCAGCAGCGTCTTTTCGCACACGGCAACAGCCTGATGCTATTCGGGCTCGACAATAATTTCCGGCAGAAAATTGAATTCTGCGAGGCATTGATCCTGCTTCAACCGATGATTGAAGCGGGCCACCTTGAACTTGTGCGCGAATGCAGAATTCCGTTTGTCGGCATTGCTTCGCATGTACCGGAGCTATGCGAAAACGTCGTCGGGCTCGACTTCCGCGAAGCGGCGAAAACCGCGGCGGCCTCGATTCTCCGGCACGGGATGAAGAATATCGTCTGCGTTCTTCAGCCCGGACGCACTCGGGAATGGTTTATCGGCCGCTATGCGACGATGTGGCCCGAGCTGGAGAGGAACGGCGTCAGTTTGCATCAGGCGCGCTTCTTTGAAACCGCGATCGACGAAGCGGCGGGTGAGGCACTGATGCGGCAGCTCCTCGCCTCCGGCCTGCCGGAAAAGCCGGTGTTCCTGACCCTCTCGGACCTCGCCGCGATCGGGATCTGCCGCGCCGCGCTGGCCGCCGGACTCAAGCCGCAACGCGATTTCATGGTCCTCGGCTCCGCCGGGCTGCCGGAAACGCTGGCCAACGATCCTCCGCTTTCAACATTCTGTTACCCCACCGTGCAGTTGACCGACCGGGCGATTGAGTTGCTCTACGGTCAAATCAACAACCGGGAGCTCGTCTCTCCGGGGGAGTTGCTGCCGGTATCATATAGCGAACGCTCGACCTGAGCGGTTCGAAATTTCAAACTTTTTTGAGGCGTGCCGCTGATCCGGCATCGGGCCTCCGGGGTTTTGCCGTCTTTTTTCCGAAAAATTATACACGATTGGACAACTTGAAAGGAGCATTTCCGATGAAGAAAACGTTTACCCTGATTGAACTTTTGGTGGTGATTGCGATCATTGCGATCCTCGCCTCGATGCTGCTGCCCGCCCTCAACAAAGCCCGCGAAAAGGCGCGCGCGGTGGCCTGCGTGTCCAACCTCAAACAGATCGGCCAGGCCGATATGCTGTACGCCGGCGACTTCGAAGGCTACCGCGCCCGGCCTCCGGAGCAGAAGGACGGCGCGGCCAATGCCGCCGGGGTGCTCGGCTCCCGGCGCGGAAGTTATGCCGGCGACACCACCGCGCCGTGGCCGGCCCATGTGCTGACCACCAACGGTTACATCGGCGGCGGCGCGGTGGAGACCGGCAAAAGCCCGAAACGCGGGCCGGGAAGTTTATATCAGAAAATTTTCGGCTGTCCCGCCGACCGCAACAATTGGGGACGCCGTCCGTCGGACAATGCGGTCAATTACCTCTATACCAGCTACAACTTTTATTTAATCTCGGACGATTACGCCGCCGCCGGCACCACCGAGAATTACCGCGATCCCAAATTCGCCCGTACCCGGCTCGGCGGACGGGGGCTTCCCGCCAACATGGCCTGGGCCGACATCGCGCCGCAGGGCGACGCCTACATGACAACCAACAATTTTGTCTACAACCACAGCGACCAGTGCAACATCCTGGCGATGGCCGGCAACGTCCGGACCGTGCCGCGGAACCTTTACGCTCCGATCACCGGCGCCCTTTACGCGAATTATATGAAGCTCCTCGACAACCGCTGAACCTTGAAAATCATCTCCGCGCCGTGTATATTGTCCCAAATTAAGGAACTTTATCTCATGAAGCGGCAGATCGGAGT
>CAZRFG010000465.1:0-2366 GCA_964599205.1 uncultured Victivallaceae bacterium | reverse complement strand
TCCGCTTCACCGCCGACATCGTCGGCAGCAGCTGCACGCTGATCGCGATGATGTATCGCAGTTGCGGCGAAAGCCTGACGCCGGAGCTGGCCGGGCTGCTGCTTGGCGGAATTGTCTCCGACACGTTGCTGCTGAAATCCCCCACCACCGCGCCGCTCGACCGCCGCATGTGCGAGTGGCTGGAGAAACTTTCCGGCGTCAAGAGCGCCGACCTGATGGAGGAACTGCTGCGGATCGATTCGCCGCTCGCTGCGAAGCCCGCCGAAGAGGTGGTCGGCGGCGACTGCAAGCTCTACACCGACGGCCCGTTCAAATTCGCGCTCTCTCAGGTAGAGGAGACCAACCTTGAACTGCTTCATCGCCGCCGCGACGAGCTCGAAGCGGAGATCCGCCGCCGCATTGAGGCGGAGAAGCTCGACTTCTTCGGCCTCCTGGTGACCGACGCGGTCCGCGAATGCTCCGAATTGCTGGCGGTGGGCGACGAGGGCTTCCTCCGCAATCTGCCGTATGAAGCGCTCGGCGACGACCTCTTTTCGCTGCCCGGCGTCCTCTCGCGCAAGAAACAGCTCCTGCCGCAGATGCTGGCGGTGACAGCGGCGCTTCAGCAGGAAAGGGGATAAGCCGGGTCGAATTCCACTTCGAACCGATCGGCTTCGCGGTCAACGCGGCCGGGAACTACCCGCGGGAGGCGCCCCGGCAGGCGGTGTTGCGCCACCAATGAAGGGGTGATTGAACTGCTGTCTGGTCGCAATTTCGAGCAGGCGCTCAAAGATCCGGCCGGCTTCGAGCGGATCTGGCCGGCGCCCGTCTTTGTTCGCAACCGCAACTATAGTTCGAAAGTTCTGCAGCCGTACGGTAGCGAGTGGAGACGCGGACTCTTCGCCATCCGTTCGCCGCACCGCCCCGAACCCGATCGGCATCTCCGCCGTGAAGCTGGTGAAAATCGGCAGGCTCCAGAGTGACTCCTGCCTGCCGAGATGATGGAAATATTGCCAGTGTGAAAGATTGATCGGTCCATGACTGTCAGACAAGGTGTATATGGCTAATGCTGACGAGTTATGTGGATTATTCTTGAGAGCGGGGCCCTCACTTCGCTAGGTTTGCGCCTGATCATTTGCTTTGCCGTGATCCTTGGAGCAGGACATGCTGGCACCAGTCATTATTGAGCGCATCCTTGCCGACGGCATGCTGACCGGTCACCGCGGTTGAAACCCCGGCTGACCTTGTTTTTATCCGATGACGGCGATCGCCATAATTTCCGGATATTTCACTCCGTCTTTCGCGATGACAATGTTATACTTGCCGTCAACCGCCGCACCGGCGACGATTTCCACCATGCCGCCAGGGCCATAACCGCATTTATGAACACGGTTATTAATGATCAACTTGAACCCTGCGGATGCGGTGAGACTGCCCTTGATTCTAATCACGCCGCTGCCGCAAGCCGGCGCCGTCAGTTCGATGGCGATGAAACCATTGGGAAAAACCCGGTTGCCGACGATTCGGGTTGGTCGTCCGTTGCGCAAAAAACTATGACTGCCATGCATGTAGCGGCCTATACGCCATTCGTCGGTGATGCCACCGCAGATTACCAGGTCGCAAAGACCAGAAATATTTTCCCATTCCTGCCGGGCCACAAATTCTGCCTGATATTCGCACTGTAATTCTTCCAACAAAACCAACAGCGGACGGGTATAGACCGCGTCGAGGTTGTCTCCGGCAACTGTAAACACGTGATGTTCCTCCCCATCCGTGACCACGCCACGATCAACCATGGTAAAAGTCTTTTTATTCAACAATTTCGTCAACACATGCGTGGCCTCTGCTACTGCGGTCGTCAGTTCCGGCGCGTCTTGGCGTTCATTTTCCATATCGTCAAAATAAGCGCAGACGCAATCGGTGAACGTCCGGATGGATTTTGAGGCAATCAACGCATTACGCCACAACCGTTTCGCCATAACAAATTCCGCCTCGGGTAATCGGTCTCGCAGCGCAATCAAACGGGCCATACCGTCTTCCGCCATCGCCACCGCTTCCGCCTTTTCCTGCCGAATCCGCGCCCGTCCCGGCGGTCGCTGCGAGGCCAGGATCGACCAGATACCGGACAACGCGGACAAGGCGACATCATCTTTAAACAGCGCAAAAATGCCTCCAGCCTTAAGCCATTTCATGGCACCGTCGAGCGGGAAGGCATGAAAAATCACATTGCCGTTAACATAATGAGTCTGCTTCACCATCTCGAACCCGAGTTTGTTCAACGCAATCATTTCCTCGGCACATGCGGGCCAGCGGCGTGCACTCCACTCCCGCCAGATTTCCTCTTCAGTCACTGCCGGATCGGCAATGGCACGGGCATAGGCAAAAAG
>CAZRFG010000464.1:0-2372 GCA_964599205.1 uncultured Victivallaceae bacterium | reverse complement strand
GATCTGGTCAACCGCCGTTCCGACATCCTGCTGCTGGCCGAGCATTTCCTTGAGAAGTACAACCGCCGCCACCGCCGCCAGGTGCGCCGGATTTCGACCCCGGCGATCAATATGATGATGGCTTACCACTGGCCCGGCAACGTCCGCGAGCTGGAGAACTGCATTGAGCGCGCGGTGCTGACTTCCGACGGCGAAGTGATCAACGGCTACAATCTGCCGCCGACTTTGCAGCTCGGCAGCGGCGACGACGACCGCAATACCGAGCTGGATCCCGCCGCCGAAGCCGATTTCACCACCATGGTCGAGTCGTTTGAGCGGGAGCTGATCGTCGACGCGCTCAAAAAACAGCGCGGCAACGTCGCCGCCGCCGCCCGGGTGCTCGGCGTCACCGCCCGCATTGTGCGGTACAAGATCGCTCAGCTCGGCATTACCCCCGACTGGTACAAACGATGAAAATCAATTTCGGCAGCCGCTTTCAGTGCGATGCGCCATGGACGGACGAACTGCCGCGGTACGCCTTGTGCCTGATTCCGCTGTCGTCGTTCCTGCTGCTGGCGGTCTCGCCCGAAATCGCGCTGCTGGCGCTGCTGGTACTGGTCGGCGTCGTCGGCGGCTTGGGAAATCTGGAAAAAAAGCTTTCGTGCCGGATCGCGCCTCTCAGGTCGTATTGGCACTTGTTCTGGCTGCTGCCGCTGGTGGTGCTGGGCAACGGGCTGCTGACTGTCCCGTGGGTGTTCGCGTTCAAAAAACTCGGTTTCCCGATCAATTCCGAGCAGGATGTGGCGCGGCTGCTGTATGACAGCGACGGGGCGGGGCGGTTCCGGATGTTGTTTCTGGTGCTGGTGGTGGCGCCGGTGTTTGAAGAGCTTTTTTACCGCCGGCTGCTGTTCAATCTGCTGTTGCCGCTGGGAGGTTTTGCGGCGTTTGTGCTGACCGCGCTGATTTTCTCGCTGAGCCACGGTTTTGTGGCCGGGATTCCGGCGTTGTTCCTGCTCGGGACGATGTTTCAGTACACCTATTTGAAAAACGGCGACATCCTCTACCCGATCATTTTTCACATGCTGTTCAATCTCAACAGCACGTTGATGATCATTTTTTTCGGTGCGGTGTGAATGCCGGGCGCACCGGAGTGCGCCCGGCTTCTTCTTCTTACTTGGAAATCACTTCGCCCGGAATGGTCGAGTAGCCGGGCGGCAGCATCCGGCCGGGGTAGATCGCGCTGTGGATGCCGGTATGGACGCCTTCGCCGATGATCGCGCCGAATTTGCGGCGGCCGGTATCGACCAGTTCGCCGTTGAGTTTCCAGCGGTGGTTCTTGCCGTCGTGGCGGAGATTGGAGACGATGGTGCCCGCCCCGAAGTTGACCCGGTCGCAGATCACCGAGTCGCCGACATAGCTCAAATGGCCGATGCTGACCTGGTCGAAGAGCAGTGAGTTTTTGATTTCCACCGCTTGGCCGATGTGGCATTTGGCGCCGGTCGAGGTGTTGCCGCGGATGTAGCAATTGGGGCCGATCTTGCAGTTGTCGCCGAAGATGGCGTTGCCTTCGATATAGACGCCGGGGAGGATGACGCTGCCTTTGCCGAGGTGGATGAAGCCGTCGATGGTGACGCCGTCGCGGATGGTGCCTTCGATGAGGTTTTCGCTGAGTTTGCCGACCAGTTCTTCGTTGATGGTGAGCAGCTGCCAGGGGAAGCGGATGCGGAAGGAGGCGGGATCGAGGGGGGCTTCGTGGTGTTTGCCGCCGCTGATGGTTTTGGAGATCAGGATTTCGCCGTCGGCGGGGTCGCGGATGAGGACGTTTTGTTTGGCTTCGGTGAGGAATTTGCCCAAGGCTTCGGAGAGCCAGACGTCGGCGCGGATTTTGACTTCGCCGTCGCAGTCGGCGAGGCGGCTGCGGACCCAGTCGCCGAGGAGTTTGCCGGCGACCGGCACGCTGCCGACTTCGCGGGTAACCGGGTAGAGGGTTTCGACGCACAGCGATTTGATGGTGATGGTCATGTTTTTGCTCCTTGCTATGAACCCGATGTCAAATGTGTTTTCAAGTACTCCGGTCAAGGGCCGCGCCCTTGCGCGGAGTCAAGAGGGCGCGGAGCCCTCTTGTGGAGTGTGAGGTGAAACCTCGCCGTTCCCGCTCCGGGCGAAGCCCCAGCTCAAGTAGGCGGAACGGAGTTCCGCCGCTGAGCCCGGCCCGAGCGGAGACGCCGATAGGTGTCGGAGCGACCGGCCGCGCCAGCGCCCACCCTCGACTCGATCATCCATTCACTCCTACGTGCCTCCGTGCCTCCGTGCGAAATCATCCCTGACTCACAGCCCCGCTTCGCTCGATGTCGTTCGCCGGTCACTTCGTGACCCGGCTGCCGACCTCGCTC
>CAZRFG010000463.1:0-2388 GCA_964599205.1 uncultured Victivallaceae bacterium | reverse complement strand
GCGCAAGGGCACGGCCCTTGACCGGAGTACGGGCACAAGGCACGCGATACTGGTTGATTACGCATCTGACATACAAACACACGAGGAACTCGCGAATGAAAAAACTGCCGCAGAAACGCGACGCCCAGAGCGTCTTCCCGATGCCCGAGCCCGGCGAAGTCGTCGAACTCAACCCGCCCTCCCTGCAGTGGGTCGGCGAACCCGGCGCCGAATCCTACCGGGTCGTCGTCCGCCGCCTCCCCGACCGCACCGTGGTCGCCGACAAGGCGGTCAAACACAATTATTTCCGTTTCGACGGCATGCTCGCTCCCGGCCTCTACTCGTGGGACGTCATTTCCGGCGACGCTTCGCGCGGCGAATGGGAATTTGAAGTCCCCGCCGCCGCCCGGCCCTTTGTGGTTCCCTCCGCCGCCGAAGTCCTGGCCAAAGTCCCCAAAGCCCACCCCCGTCACCTCCACTACCCCGCTGACCTTCCCGAACTTCGCACCCGCCACGCCGCCGAACTCGAAGTCCTCAAACGCAACGTCAAAATCGCCCTCGCCGAACCGGTGATGGCCTACCCCGACTACCAGCGCCCCGACAGCCGCTTCGATTACCGCCGCGCCTTCGACGAAAGCCGCCGGCTGATCGACCGCAACATGACCGCCTGCTCGCTCGCGTATTTGCTCCTCAACGACCGCGAAGCCGGCCTCAAAGCCCGCGACTTCGTGCTCCGGATCTGCGAATGGAACCCCGCCGGGCCCTGCTCGGTGCGCGGCCCCTGGGGTGATGAAATCGGCCTCAGCCTCTGCCGCACGCTGCCGGCCACCGTCGACTGGACCTGGGATCTTTACAACGAAAAAGAAAAAAGCTGGATCGTCGCCACCCTCGCTCAGCACGCCCGCCAGATCTACGAACACATGATCGAAACCGACTTCCTCGGCCACCCCGGCAACTCCCACTCCGGACGGCTGCCGGGCTACCTCGGCGAACTCGCACTGGTGCTCGCCGGGCACATTCCGGACGAGACGGTGATGAAATACCTCGACTACGCGCTCGAAGTTTACGGCTCGATTTTCCCCCACTACGGCGGCCGCGCCGGCGGCTGGGCGGAGGGGCCGTTCTACGCCAGCAGCTACACCAAGTGGTATCTGCCGTTCTTCTTCGCAATCGAGCGCCACACCGGATTTTCCTTCCTCGACAAGCCGTTTTTCCGGCGTGTTTCGCAGTTTTTCGTCCACTTCGCCCCGCCCGGACAGGAGTCGCATCCCTTCGGCGACGGCAACTGGCCGACCGAAATTGAGTGGCCGGGCTTCCAGGCCCAGAACCCCTTCGGCGTCTATGCCGAACGCTTCGGGCCGGAACTGGCGCGTGAATTTTCGCGGCGGCTGACGGCGGAGATCGATATTTATAAACTCCATCTCCTCGACATTTTTCGCCCCAAGGCGCGGCGCGACGACCGCGCCGCCGCCGGGCCGGCGATGAACAGCTTCATCTGCCGCGACACCGGCTTGATCAGCATGCGCCGCAACGTCGCCGAAGTCGAAAACGCGGTGGCGGTGCTCGCCCGCGCTTCGCGCTACGGCTCGCCGAGCCACCAGCACGCCGACCAGGGCAACTTCGCCGTGCTGGCGGGCGGCAAGGCGCTGCTGGCGCCGACCGGCTCCTTCGGCGATGTCTTCGGCGAAGACCACCACCGCTGCTGGACCACCCAGACCGTGGCCCAGAACTGCTTCATGGTCGATGGCAAGGGCCAGCAGAAACACAGTGCCGAAGCGGTCGGGAAAATTCTCGAATTCCGCGACGAAGGCAAGCGCTGTATCGCCCGCTTCGACCTCGGCGCGGCTTATCCGATGCTGAAGAAAGCGATCCGCGAACTGGTCTTCGACCGCGAAAAGCTGACCCTCGACGTCACCGACGAGCTCGAAGCCGACCGCCCGGTCACCATCGACTGGCGGCTCCACAGCTACGCCCGGCCGGAAGTCAACGGCGCCGCCGTCCGCCTCGAACGCGCCCCCGGTCGCGCCGAAATCACGCTCCGGACCGACGGCGCGGCAGTTCCCGTGCCGACGTGGACCGATCGCTTCGTCTACCCCGACGACAGCGCAACCGAGATTCCGCCCAAGCGCGACTTGCTCGATCAGTACCACCTCAACTGGCGCTTTGCCCCGGCGGCGAAGCTGACCGTGAAAGCCCATATCCAAATCGGCTGCGATTGAGCGCGCGAAGCCCAGAATTCGCGCCCGCTTTCCGGTCCGATCGGCAAAAATCCGCCCGATTTCCGGAAAGCGGCTTGACTTTGCTCATTTTTCCACTATATTAATGGAACTTTGGGCGGTTAGCTCAGCTGGTTAGAGCGCTGCTTTCACACGGCAGAGGTCATGGGTTCGAGTCCCCTACCGCCCACCA
>CAZRFG010000462.1:0-2399 GCA_964599205.1 uncultured Victivallaceae bacterium | reverse complement strand
TTTGATGTTCGATTCCGCGTATTTCAGCCAGACCGTGACGTTCGTGCTGCCGAAACTGGTGGCCGGGTTCCTGATGATGATCGCGTATATTCATCTTTCGGGGAAGGGCTCTTTCGCGCCGATTTCGGCGATTGACCGGGTTGGCAACGTGGCGCTGGGGGCGATCATCGGGGGGACGCTTTTCAACACCAACGAAACCGTGCTCGGCTTGATTGCGGTGACCGGTTTCTGGGGAGGGATGCTGCTTTTGCTGCGATATTTCGTCAACCGGCATATCCGGCTCAAGGACGTGATCGACGGCGACGCGATTCAACTGATGAAAGACGGCCAAATCCTCTCGGCCAATTTTGAGCAGGCGCGGCTGTCGATCCGGGACTTCGTCATGCTGCTGCATCAGCGCGGCTACAGCAATCTCAACGAGCTCAAAAACGCCTGGCTGGAGTACGACGGCCAGTTGACGGTGATCAAAAAAGGCGAAGAATCGACCGCCACGGTGGTGATCGAAAACGGCGAGCCCAACCTCAAAAACCTCGCCCGCCTCGACCGCGACGAAGCCTGGCTGCAAGCCGAACTCGACCGCCAAGGCGTCAACCTCAAAAACATCTTCTGCGCCGAATGGCACGGCGGCAAACTCTGGATCTACCCCTTTGAAAACGACGGCGCCGTAACCCGTGAATGAGGTGACGGCGGGAACCAAGGTTTGAACCTATTGGTGAACAGCTGAGGCCGGTCGATCAAAGTGGTTTCTCAACGAGAAAAATCCGTGCCGGCATGTTTCCGGCCCGGCCGAGCGGGGTCAGTCGGGCGTCGGGGCTGTGGAAGTGATAAAAATCGCCGTGAACGTCCTGAAACACGTAGTCCGTACCGTTCTGGCGCGAGACGATGTTTTCGAATCCCTCAAAATCGGCGAGCGCCACCTCGGTTACGGATGGTTTTGCCGCGACCGGATTTTTAAATTGCGAATCGACGTCGGGCGATGAATAGAGCAATTTTTTCTGCTCGCAAGCAAAAACGGCGAGAAGGTTGGCATCCGCCCAGAGGTAAGACGGCGACGGGAGCGCTTTGCCGTCTTTTACCCGGAGTAGTGAAATGACGCTTTGGCCGGGATTGAAGATTCCGTTTTCAAAGGTGATGTATTCGTCGGTCCGGTTCCACCGCGGCGGCAGCGTCCATGCTCCGGAGAGCGAAATCGGAACGATTTCTTCCTGACTCAGCGGCCGGTATGATCCGGTGGCGATATCGAGGCAGCTCAAGGTATATCCATCCGCCGGACGGTCGCGGTGGTAGAATGCGACTCTGGTGTTGTCATGGGAAATCGCGGGCCGGGCGAAGTCGCCTTTGATGGTTGTTTCCGATGTCTCGACTAGCGCTCCGGCCTTGAATTGAAACATGCGAAGACGTCGGGGACGGTATGCGACAATGACTTTACCGTCATCCGAAATGACCGTGCGGTCATCGCTGTCGATCAGTTCGGCGGGTACTTTGCTTTCTTCCGCGATCCGCACCAGGCGGCCATCCGGGCGGAGTCTGCCGAAATGGATATCGCCGTTGCCGGCCTTGAAGATCAGGTCGCCCCGGGCAGATATCGAGAGCTCGGCGATGTTATCGCGGATCGGATAAAACCGCCGTTCCTCCCAGCTGTAAGCCGACAAACTGCTTCCCGAATGGATCAGGATCAGAAAATCGTCAACGGACGAGGCCGCCGCTGCCGCCGGGAGAATTCCGAGCGCGAGGAGTATGAACGTCAGAAAGAAAATGTGGAAGTTATTGCGTGGTGACAGCCGCCTCTTTTTTTTATTTCCGGTCGGGTTCAATCATGCCTCCGATTCAGCCGCTTAGAAATTAACCCTTTTAAGCTTATAGTCTTTGCCGGCCTTTATGATCTCCCACTCCAAGTATTTTTTTTCTTTTAGTTTTTGAAGCTTTTCTCGCATTTCCCGCTGTGCCGCATCTGATGTATAAACAGCTGAAGACATAGAAATTACAATTTCTGATATAGTCAAATCTTTTTTTTCTGAACTTTTCGTATCAATACACCATTGCTCAAAATAGTGCATGGGATCGTTAAAGCAGATCATGCCCTCGGATGAAGCATAAAGAATAGTCGGATCAATATCGGGAAGCACCAATCTTGCTCCTTCCAAATATTTTAAGTCAACCCATTTTATCGGCTGAGTACAGGCATGTTCCGGAAGAGGTGTTGTTAAATTGGTATCGCCTTTGAGGCATAAATCAATACTTTGTTCGATTTTGGATATAAGTTGCAGACGTTTTTTTTGATTGATAGGGTATGAGATTTCGGATAATTTTCCGCTCCATTTTATGCAGTTGACTCCGTCTTTAAAATTTTTATAATCTGTTGCAGTAAAATATTTTCGGTCTAAATAAAAGAAAACAGG
>CAZRFG010000461.1:0-2401 GCA_964599205.1 uncultured Victivallaceae bacterium | reverse complement strand
TTCAGCGTGACCTCGCCGGCGTAGTGGCGGTCGAGATACTGGTTGATCTTGTGGAAGCGCAAGTCCCCGGCAAAGCCGACCAGCTCCTTGGAAACGATATAATCGATCAGCATTTTGAGCATGTCGACCAGGTTGCCGAGCTCGTTTTCGGCGATCCGGGGAAGTTCGTAGTAGGCCCGCAGCGCGTCGGCGTCGCGCAGGAAGGGCGGCGGCGTGTCGGAAAGCCGGAACTGGCCGATCAGCACGAACCCCGCCACTTGCCCGTAGATGATGACCGGCGAAATCATCTCCTGGAGCCCGGCGTGGCAGCGGTAGCAGACGATTTCGCCGCGTTCCCGGCATTCGCGCTGCTTTTCGGCGTCGAGCCCGCGGCACATCTCCACCCCGAAATAACTTTCCTGCATGATCCGGCAGAAATCGGAATTGGCGTGATAGCGCCCGCGCCGCAGAATCCGGCCGTCGGCGGCGAAGAAAACCACCTGAACCCGCATCAGCGCGGCAAAGTTGTCGAGCAGCTTGCGGACGTCATCGTGAAGCAGCAGTTCAAAGGAGATTTTCTCCCGCATAATTCCCTCATTTTTGGAGCCGATTGCAAAAGTAATTTTGGAACGAGCCGAAAAAGAATGTTTTTCCGCATGGTCGGGTAGATCGAGGGGCATACCCCAAGCGGTATGTCCCGAAATCGCTCCCGGCCAAGCGGGAAAACAGACCTTTCGGGCGACCTAAAGAACTTTTGCAATCGGCTCTTTATGGATAAAATAGCATCTTTTGCCGGAAAATCCAATACTATGCCGGATTCTCCATTTACTTTTGCATGGCCCGGACTATATTATTTTTGTGATTTTCCAAAGCAACGGCAAAGAAGGGGTATTGCTTATGTACAAGGCTTTGAATTACTGGGTCTTCGGCGGATTCTCCGGAGCCGCGACACCGTATCAGTTCATCGATTTCGCGGTCAAGCAGGGACTGGACGGGATTGAGCTGACCGTCGGCGACGCGCTGCCGGTCGACTGCCCGGAGAGCGAATGCCGCAAAATCGCCGCCTACGCCGCCGAGCGCGGAATCGGCCTCCGCACCCTCGCCTCCGGCTTCTACTGGGGCTGCTCGCTGGGCTCACCCGACGAAGCGGAGCGGCAGCGGGCGCTGGCTTTCACCCGCGATTACCTCGTCCTCGCCAAGCGCCTCGGGGCGGAAACCATCCTGGTGGTGCCCGGCGCAACCCGCGTCGCGTGGGATCCGTCGCGTCCGGTGGTCCCCTACCAGACGGTCTGGACGCAATCGCAAAAATCGCTTCGCGAACTCATTCCGCTGGCCGAATCGACCGACGTCAACATCGGGCTCGAAAACGTCTGGAACCGCTTCCTCCTCTCCCCGATCGAGTGGCGCTGCTATCTCGACGAACTCGATTCGGAGCGGATCGGCATCTATTTTGACGTCGGCAACGCCTGCATCTACGCGCAGCCGACCGATTACGTCGAAGTCCTCGGCCGCCGGATCAAGGCGGTTCACCTCAAAAACTTCGTCGGCAGCGACTGCCTCGGCACCCTCCACGGCTTCGGCGACGACCTGCTTGAGGGCGACGTCGACTTCGACGCGCTCTTTGCGGCGCTGAAGAAGATCCATTACCAGGGTCCCTTCACGGTGGAGATGATTCCTTTTTCGCGGCTGCCCGACCTGGTGCTGCCCGACCTCAAACTCGCTGAAACAACCGTCAAAAAACTCAAGGCGTTGGAAAAATGAGAAATTACAGCAAGATCGCCAAAGACTGGTGGGACTACACCACGCTCGACCGGGCCATTCTCGACGAAGCGGCCAGAATCACCATCGACAAACTGAAATCGCTCGAACGGCCGGGATTCAAAATCCGGATTTTCGATACACTCCAGGAGTTCTACGCCGCCGAAGCGCTTGAGTACATCAAAGCCTGGCGCCGCGCCACCGCCGCCAATCCCTGCGGCATCTGCGGCCCGATCGGACCGACCGAACAGCTCCCGCTCGTCGCCCAGATGGTCAACGACCTCGACCTCAACCTCAAACACGCCCATTTCTGGGGCATGGACGAGTGGCTGGTCGACGGCAAGGCCGCCGGCATCGATTTCCCGCTCGGCTTCGCCAAAGCCGACCTCGATCTGTGCTTCAACCGGATCCGCCCCGAGCTGCGGATGCCGCGCGAAAATATGCACTTCCCGAGCGAAAACCCGGAAGCATACGTCAAGTCCTACACCGAAGCCAAGTGCCTGATCATGCAGGGCGGCCAGGGCGAAACCAAGCACTGGGCCTTCAACGACCCGGTCCGCCGCGAAGGGCGCTACGCCGACGCGCCGCCCTCCCCGGCCGAATACCGCAAGCTCTCGACCCGGATCGTCGAACTCCACCCGATCACCCTGATCCAGAACGCCCG
>CAZRFG010000460.1:0-2409 GCA_964599205.1 uncultured Victivallaceae bacterium | reverse complement strand
CGCTCCAGACAGACCACCGAGGTGGAATAAGCGCGCACCACTTCAAAGTCATAGGCGCTCTTGCCGCCGAGCAAGCCGTTCTCCAGCAGAACCATGTCGCTGTAAGGCTGGGTCGGCCCGGCGCTCTCGTTGGCGGCGACCTTGACCGGCAACTTCTCGTCGCGGATGGTCGTGTAGGTGCGGGCGATGGTCAGGAATTCATTGAGGTCGCCGCCCATATCCCAGCCGATCGCGCGGGGCTGGTAGTAGCGGATCGCCTTGAAAATCTCATCATGGTAGAAATCGCGGTAGGCGGGATTGGCGAAGTTGTACTGTCCGAGCGGAATTTTGTCGTAACCGGCTTCGGCCGCCACCTGAGGCGGCAGTTTGACCTGGTAGCCGCCGCCGTAAAGGTGGAGCGCGCCGCCGGGGGTGCGGCGATACCAGTCGTCGGGGAATGCCTTGCCGCGCTGATTGAGGTTGGCGAGCTGGCGGAAGTAGAAGATCAAATTGAACTTCTTCTCATTCTGGAGGTAATCGACGTACTTTTTGAGTTCGGGGGCGCTGATTTTCTTTTCCCAGTTGTTCCCGGCGCTCCACCATTCGCCGTTCACCGGATAGCGCTCGGCAAGGTTGTCATGCCAGCTGTAAAACCAGATATTGGTTCCCGGCCGCAGCCGTTCTTCCCGCGCTTTGACAAAATAGGTGTGGCTGCCGAAGGGGCCGGGGTAGAAACAGCGCTCGCCGGTGAACCGCGGCGGAATATACGCCGTCAGCGCCGGATCGGTGGTCTGGAGCCGGTCGCAATAGTAGCGCCAGAGGTCGCGGAGCCGGTACTCCGCTTTGGGGAAAAGCTTCCAGTTGGTTTCGAACCGGAAACGGTCACCGGCTTTGACCTGCTTCGGATTCTGCTGGAGCGACGGAAAATATCCGGACGGCTGATTCGGCGCGAGGGTGACGAAGCCGTCGAGGTTGCGCGAGCCTGCGAGCAGGAAATCGCGGTCGTTCTCCAGCAGCGCCATCGGATAGGCGACATGCTGGTACTGATCGAGGTCGCCGAGATTCAGATCATCCGGGTTCTCGCCGTAGCTGAAAATGGTGCCGCGATCGGCGGCGATCACCCGGAGCGGACGCAGCGCGCCGACGATTTTGCGCCAGTCGCCCGGCACGAAGCCGTGGCGGACGCCGACCCGTACCGGCGCATCGCTCGCTTTCAGCGCTTCGACGGTAATCACTTCGCGCAGGAAACCGTCGGCGAAACCGTATTCGGCGCGGGCCCGGAAAGCGCCGTCCGGCGAAACCGTGCCGCGCCCGTCGAGCAGGATTTCGCGATCGCCGCGGCGGACGAACACCATCACCGCGTTTTCCGCTCCGGGCTGGATCACGCGACCGTCGATTTCGAGGCGGCTCAGGAGACCCGTCCGGTCATCGATCCGGGCGTCGAAGCCGTCCTGCCGCAACGATCGGCCGGGGGCGTTGACGGTCTTGGCCGGATCAAAGGGAACGGCGGTCTCGACTGCCGGAGTCAGCGAAACATCGTCGATGAAAACCGCATCGGCGCGGTTGAGCTTGCTCCCGATCACGTACATCGCGTACGAAGCGGCGCGCCGGTCGGGCTTGAACCGCATTTCGTAATTGCGCCAGCCGTCTTCGGCAAGGTTGAGGGTAAAACCGGTGTAGCCGAGCCCGGCGTTTTTGTCGTCGGCCTGGCGAATCGCCACTTTGAACTCCTTGCCGGCGTGATCGCTCACCGCGGGCCGGGCTTTGACCCGCAAAATATACTCGGTGTCGCGATCGAGCTGCGGCAGCGGCTGGATCAAAGCGATGAAGGAATTGTACTTGTTGTCGGGGTCGCCGGTCACCCGGAGGCAGGTTTTGCCGGATTTGGTTTCCAAAGAGAGCTCGTGAAGATCGAGTTTCCCTCCGGAACGCTGGGCGCAAGTCCACGGCGCGAGGCCGTTTTCGAAATCGCCGTTGCGGACCAGCTCTTCCGCGCCGGCGCCGCCGGCGAGCGCAACGGCCAGCAGCAAAGCGAGTGATTTGAAATACATGACCAATCCTTTCGTTTGGAATTCAGAGCGTCAGATCGACTTCGGTCCGGTAGTCCTCTTCGAGCGCGTAGGTGAGCCCGAACTGCTTCATGCCGCGGGACGCCGCGGTTTCGACGTGGCCGTCCTCCATCGCCATGTTGCCGCGGCCGGCGTGGCGGGCGTGGGCGATGCCTTCGCGAACTTTCTTGTACCCGATGTTGTAGGCCTGATTGGGATACTTGGCGTTGGCGGGCTCAAAAATCGAATCGATCACGATCGGATAGCGAGCCGGTTTGCGGATGGTTTTGGCGGAGCCGAAAAAGCTCCATTCGGCGCCTTTTTCGTCGCGCAGATTGCGTCCGTAGCAGACGGCGGGATTGTTGATGTTGGCGCCGTCGGA
>CAZRFG010000459.1:0-2417 GCA_964599205.1 uncultured Victivallaceae bacterium | reverse complement strand
GCTGCCGACCTCGCTCCCGCAGAGAGGAGCGGGCTCCGCCCGCGGACGGGGGGAGCGCTATCGCTTCACTTCGCTCGCTTTTGAGCGAGCGACCAGCGTTTCGCCGCTGGACCAAGCCCCCGTGCGACGGGGGGCGGGATTGGCGCTTCGCGCTTTTTTTTTGAGCCTGCGGCGCTTTTTTTTATTTGTTATACGTTCACTTCGTCGGCGGTGGCGGCTTTGAGCTCATCGGCGTACTCGGCCAGAATCGGTCCGACCACGCCCTCCACAAAGTCCGTCACCTGCTCCGGCGCCCGCCCGATGAAATCCTTGGGATTCACCAGCGCGTCAAACCGATCCCGGATCACCGCAAACGCCGGATCATTGCGCAAACGCTCCAGCAAGTCGTTGTCGCCCCCCTCTTCCTTGATCCGCCGCGCCGCCGCCATCGAGTGCTCCCGAATCACCTCGTGCAACTCCTGACGGTCCCCGCCCGCCTTCACCGCCGCCATCAAAATGTTCTCCGTCGCCATAAACGGCAACTCCGCCATCACATGACGCTCAATCACCTTCGGCCAAATCTGCAACCCGTTGGTGATGTCCAGCAGAATCGAGAGAATAATGTCCGCCGTCAAAAACGCCTCCGGCAACACCAGCCGCCGGTTCGCCGAGTCGTCCAGCGTCCGCTCAAACCACTGCACCGCATGCGTCTGCGCCGCATTGTCCGGCAAATTCATCAAAAACCGCGCCAGCGAACACACCCGCTCGCACCGCATCGGATTGCGCTTGTACGCCATCGCACTCGAGCCGATCTGCTTCTTGCCGAACGGCTCCTCGACTTCCCGCAGATTCGCCAGCAAGCGGATGTCGGTCGCCATCTTCGCCGCCGACTGCGCCAGCCCGGACAACGCCGACAACGCGAAATAATCCACTTTGCGCGTATAGGTCTGCCCCGACACCGCCACCACCCGGTCGAACCCCATCCGCGCCGCCACCCGGCGCTCGAGCTCGCGCACCTTGTTATGGTCGCCGTCGAAGAGGGCGAGGAAACTCGCCTGCGTCCCGGTCGTCCCTTTGACGCTCCGGAACGGCATTTTTTCGAGTTGGAAAGTGATCTGCTCAAAGTCGAGCATGAAATCCTGCAGATAAAGCGAGAAGCGCTTCCCCACCGTGGTCAGCTGGGCCGGCTGGTAATGGGTGAAGCCGAGCATCGGGACGCTCCGCTCCGCCAGCGCGAAATCGCCGAGGTTCTTCATCAATTTGAGGAGTTTTCGGCGGATGATCCGCAAGCCGTCGCGCATCTGGATCAATTCGGTGTTGTCGGTGACGTAGCAGCTGGTCGCCCCGAGGTGGATGATCGGCATCGCCGCCGGACACTGGGTGCCGAAGACATGGATGTGACTCATCACATCGTGCCGCAGCTCCTTTTCCTTGGCCGCCACCGCGTCGAAGTCGATGTCGTCGAGATGGGCCGCCATCTGGGTCAGCTGCTCGTCGGTGATTTCCAGTCCGAGCGCCTTTTCCTCGGTCGCCAGCGCCAGCCACAGCCGCCGCCAGGTCGAGTGCTTGAATTGCGGCGACCACAGATAACTCATTTCCTTGCCGGCGTAACGCCCGGTCAACGGATTTTGATAGGTGTTGTTGTCCATTTCTTTCCTTGAATTTCACGCTTCACCGGTCGCGGCGGAAAACGGCGGCAAAATGCCCTTTTTCCTCTCACGATCGTTTTTTCCGGTTTTCGATTTGCACAATTCCGGTTCCCGGACTATAATGTATATGTGTTCGGAAATTTAGCAAGGAGAAGTTTATGGAATCGCGGCGATTTGGAATTCTGCTCCGGGTCAATCAGCTCGATGTCTGCCGGCAATTTTATCGCGATCTGCTCGGCATCGGCGACCCGGTGATCGACAGCACCTTTGCGGTCGAGTTCCACCCCTCGCGCAACTTCGCGATCCGCCTCGAAGCCAGTGAAGCGCCCTATCTCGAACACGAATCCGCCGCCACCAGCTGGATGCTCGAAGTGTCCGACTTCGACGCCATCCGCGAACGCCTCGCCGACGCCGGCTATCCGCTCGCCGAGAAGCCCGAAGAGCGCCCCGGCGGGCTCTATTTCCGGGGCAACGACCCCGAGGGCAACACCTTTTACATCGCCCAGAAATCGGGGCCGAACCTCAGCATCGGCGGCGCCGATTCTCCGCTGTCGCATCCCGGCAGCAGCCTCGGCCGCTGAATCCCGTTTTTTCCCTGTTTTTTCCCCGGTCGGATTTGATTTTCCAAAAATTGAAGCTATTGTAAGAAACATTCGGCGTCCGCCGGCGCAATCGCGTCCCGTTGCCGAAGTCCGGAGAGGTGGCTGAGTGGCCGAAAGCAACGGTTTGCTAAACCGTCACAGGGGAAACCTTGTCGGGGGTTCGAATCCCCCCCTCTCCGCCATTTTT
>CAZRFG010000458.1:0-2428 GCA_964599205.1 uncultured Victivallaceae bacterium | reverse complement strand
CGGTTGCCGGGATGAAAACCCGGTGTCCTAGGCCTCTAGACGATAGGGACGTCTGAAACATGTCATCTAATATAGGCCTCGAACTCAAAAATGCAAATCGCAATCGCATTATTTCGATATTTTTTTCAGATTTTTTGCAACAAAAGCGCCTTGCCGGGCGTTTTTTCTTTTGAAAATGGACGAAACGGTGATATTGTGAAATGTGGGTCTATTTCCCCCGGAACCGGTATTGCCGCACCAACTCAGAAACCAGACAGGAGGGCCTTATGGACCGCCGTGAATTCATCAAAAGCACCGCCCTTGCCGGAGCGGCTCTCGCCGTCCTGAGCAAACTCCCCGCCGCCGAAGTCGGCAAAGAAGCCAAAGAGGGCGACAAAGTCGACCTGGTCGCGGTCGCCGGCGGCGAACCCGCCGAAATGCTCCACGCCGCGCTGGCCGAGCTCGGCGGCATCGAAGCCTTTGTCAAGCCCGGCCAGACCGTGGTGATCAAGCCCAACATCGGCTGGAACCAGCCGCCGGAAATGGCCGCCAACACCAATCCCGACCTGATCGCCGCCCTGGTCGCCGAATGCAAAAAGGCGGGCGCGTCGAAAGTCACCATTTTCGACTACACCTGCGACAAGGACTGGCAGAAAGTCTATGAGACCAGCGGCATGCGCGCCGCCGCCGCAAAGAGCGGGGCCGAACTGGTCACCGGCAACCTCAAAGCCGACTACCGCGACGTCGACATCCCCAAGGGGGTGGTGCTCAAAAATGCCAAAATGCACCGCCTGGTGCTCGACAGCGACGTCTTCATCAACGTTCCGGTGCTCAAGAATCACGGCGGGGCCAAACTCACCGCCTCGATGAAGAACCTGATGGGCATCGTCTACGACCGCGGCGCGTTCCACAAGATCGGGCTCCAGCAGGCGATCGCCGACTGGTGCACCGTCCGCCAGCCCGACCTCAACATCATCGACGCCTACCGCGCGATGCAGACCGGCGGCCCCCGCGGCAACGCGTCCTCGAAAATCCTGCCGCTCAAAGCCCTGCTTGCCTCCCGGCAAATGGTGCCGCTCGACGTCGCCGGAGCCAAAATGATCGGCGTCGACGTCAATGCGGCGAGCCATATTGAAGCGGGTGAAAAGCTCGGGCTCGGCTGTGCCGATTTGACCAAGCTCAACATCAAACGGATCAAGCTTGGATGAAGAGTTTCCGCCGCCTCCGGTATTTCCGTATCGCCGTCGCCGCCGCGGTCCTGATCGCGTTCGGCATTCTCTTTACCGACCAGCTCAATATGCCGGTTCCCCTGGCGCGCGGGCAGTTCCTGCCCGAGCTCCTGATGCTTTTCGCCGGAGTGACAGTGGCGGCGGCGATCGCGGTCGGGGTGCTGGCGCTGCTGAGCTTCTTTCTCGGGCGGGTCTACTGCTCATTCCTCTGTCCCCTCGGAATCCTGCAGGATTTCGCGGGTTTCCTCGGCGGCCTGGTCAAGCGCAAAAAGTTCCGTTTCACCCCTGACCGCAAAGCGCTCCGCTACGGAGTGCTCCTTTTCGTCATCAGCGCCGCGCTCTACGGCTGGATGCTGCCCCTGGCGGCGGTCGAGCCCTTCGCCTTCTTCGGCCGCATCGGCAACAGCCTGATCCGGCCCGCCGCGGTGTGGGTCAACCATTACTGCTGGGAAAAACTGCGCTGGGACATCACCCCGCTCGAGTACCACCCGGTCGAAATGAGCGGCGTCTGGATCGCCGCGGCGACGTTGCTGCTGCTGCTGATCGCGGTACTCTGGCGCGGGCGGCTTTTCTGCAACACCCTCTGCCCGACCGGAGCCCTGCTCGGCCTGCTCGCCGCCCACTCCCCCCGCCGGTTGCGGATCGATCAGGACAAGTGCCGCAAATGCCGCAAGTGCATCGCGGTCTGCAAAAGTTCGTGCATCAGCGACGGCGAAGAAATCCGGATCGGCAACGAGCGCTGCGTCAGCTGCTTCAACTGCGGCGCGGTCTGCCCCTTTGACGCGATCGCCTTCGGTAAAGAACCGGCGGCGGAAGCGCCGGTCTCGCCCGAGCGGCGCGACTTCATCATCGGCGGCGCCACGGCGGCGATCGCCGGCATCGGTGCGGGCTTGCTCCACCGCCGCCAGGACGCGCCCGCTTTGATGCCGGTGATGCCCCCCGGCGCGGACAATTTCGCCCGTTTCAATGCCAGATGCACCGCCTGCGGGCTCTGTATCGCCAACTGTCCGGGGAAAACGCTCAAGAGCGCCGGATTTGAATACGGCTTCTCCGGAATCGGCCAGCCGCGCCTCGAATTCTCGATCGGCAAGTGCGAATATGAATGCACCCGCTGCTCCAATATCTGCCCCAACGGAGCGCTGACGCCGCAGCAACTGGAAGCCAAACAGCACCTCCGGGTCGGGATGGTGGAATTTCACCGGCCCCGATGCATCGTGGTG
>CAZRFG010000457.1:0-2446 GCA_964599205.1 uncultured Victivallaceae bacterium | reverse complement strand
GGTAACGGATGAATCCGGCTACGGCGACGGCGGAAATCAGCAGCGCCGCCCGCCGCAGAACGATGCATTGAAACTGGATAAAATATTCCTCTTTGCGCTCCGGCGTAATGCCGCCGAGTTCATTGGCGTGCCGCAGCTCGGAAGTCCAGGCGATCCAGGCAAAGACGCCGTAATAGAGGAGCAGAATCCCGCCTCCCAGCAGCAGCAGTTGCCAGAGAAAATCCCAACGCGCGGCAAACTCCGGCCGGTAATGCCAAAGATAAACCAGCGTGAATGCCGTCAGCACCAGCAAATAAAGCCCGGAGCCGTGGTAGATTTCACGAAAAAGCCCGGTCTGGCTCAACACGGTTGCAGTTTTTAGCATCACGACTGCCCCATTCCAATGGCCAACTCAAACGATAAGCCCGCAACCCTGATGCCATTTTTTTCAATATTAATAACGCTCATAACTTCATCGCTTTTGCCGCTTATTGATGGTTGTCTCCGCTCTGTCACGGGAAGGAATCGGCAACGGGGCGCTTTTCAACCGCAAATCGATTTGCTGACGAAAATAACTTTTGAGCCGGTCACCGCAGGTCCAAAAATACAAAAACGACTCCCGGCGGGGAATGTCGCGATATTCGGAGTCATAATACTGATTCATCTCCCTCGCCTTTCCTTTTTGAACCGGCGGCGGCAACGGCGGCAGGCGCGGCGGCATCACCTCGGCAAGGATGCGATCCAGCGCACCGCTCCGGGCGCAATTCACAAAAAGCGGCTTAACCTGATCCGCTTCAAGCGCGGAATACGCCGCCATCAACGCATTGAGCCGGGTCGGACGCCGCAAATATTCAATGCGGAAAAAATCAGCCACCCAATGATTGCGCATCTTCCCGACATTTTCCAGCGCGTCTTCATAGAGTCGATCCGGCAAATCATCCGGATATGTGGAGCGTCGGTTGATGAAATAACGCCAGACGTCATAATTCGTCCGCGGCGTTTCGCCCGATGCCGGACGGCCGAAGTAAGCCCCGATCATTGCCGGATAATCGGTCCGGTAACGGTCGCGGCATGTCGCCCAGTAGTCATCAATTTCTTCGAAGCCGGCCTTGGCGCGGCGAAGTTCGATGCCGCCGGCAAGCATCAGGGCCGCGTCTTCCGGTGAAGGATTGAAGCGCTCAAGAATTTCAAAAAAAGCATGCTCGGAAAAAATACCGTCCCAACACAAAAGAGATACCCTCGATTCGCAATACTCCCGGTGTCGCATCCAGTCCCTGGCCCACGTTTGCTTCAACAGCCAGTCCGGCGGAATTCCGACATCGATTATCAGCGTCGTTCCGCAGACCAGAACCAACTCCGGCTCAGGCAGGGTCAGTTGATACTGACGATAAAGGTCGCGATAGCCCGGCGAGCGCTCAACAGAGACGATCTCAGGAGAGTCGCCGATACGGAAAGCCTTGATGCGTTCTCCGGTAGACAGATCCCATCCATGGTCAAATGAATAAGAAGCAGCGGCCAGCGTGGCAGCGGCCGATAAACCGGCGAGCAAGCCGGCAACCCCGGCAATCCTAAGATCATTCACTTGCACCTCCTCATAAAATTCATCTCCGCTTTATATCGAAAACTCCGCCAGGAACCGGTCGCGGGCGCGGCGGATGACGTCGCGGTTTTCCGGTTTCGAGATGTCCCAGGCGTAGCGGCCGTTGAGGATGTCGGGGCAGATTTCGAGCGAGATCACCCCATCGAAGTCGCCGCGGCTCTCCAGTCCGGCGCGGAGCCGGGCGAAGTCGAGCGTGCCCTCGCCCGGCAGCAGATGTTCGTCGCGATACCCGTGGTTGTCGGTGATATGGAGCTCGTAAATTTTGAACGGCAGTTCGCGGACGTATTGTTCGAGGGTCAGGGTGCCGGGCGCATTGTAAGTCAAGTAGACATTGGCGTGCCCGGCGTCGAAGATCATCCCGGCATGGGGAGCGTTGCGGAGTCTCCGCTTCATCGTCCGCATTTCGGCGAGTGAGGCATAGCCGGTGCCGTCGGGCATAAAAAAGGCATTTTCGATCCCGTAGCCGATCCCGGTCCCCTCGAAACGGTCGGCGGCGAGCTGGAACAGCCGGAGCGTCTCTTCGCATAGATACGTCCGCCGTTCGCCCGGCGGCATCGCGCTGATCATATCCGAACAGCAGGAAACGACGCCCCCGGTCCGCTCGTGCCACCACATGACATCGTCGAAAACCGCCTTGACAAACCCCGGATCAAGCTTCAAATCCGGCGTCAGGTCGGCCTGCATATTGCCATGCCAGGTGAGCGAAAACTGTTTCTCGCGGATTGCCGCCGCGGCCTCTTCGCGCTCGACCGCATCGGCCTGGAGAATGCTCTGAAGCCAGGCGATGGAGACAAACCCCTCCCGCGCCAGAAATTCAACTTTCTCCGGCAACGAAACCCCGTCAAGCAGCCAACCGCAGAAACCAAG
>CAZRFG010000456.1:0-2452 GCA_964599205.1 uncultured Victivallaceae bacterium | reverse complement strand
GACCGCCGCAATTTCCACTTGAAAGCGCTGGCGGCGATCGCCCAGATCATCTCCGACCCCGAGTTTGAAAAGCGTTGGAAAGCGCTCACCAATCCCGAGCAGATGCGCGACGCGCTGCTGCTGGGCTCGCGCAAGCGGCACTCCGCCGCCTGAGGATCAATCTCTTTCAAGTCCGTTTCCGGCCCACTGATTGAGGCGAGTCGTGCGCAAGCGCAGCCGCCGAGACATCCCGAGGCTGACGTTCGGCTGATTGAGGCGAGTCGCGCGCAAGCGCAGCCGCCGAGACATCCCGAAGCCGACGTTCGGCTTATTTGGGGAAGCGGACGGCGAGGTGGACTTCGCCGGGTTTGGCACCGATGTTCTCGATTGCGTGTTCGACGTCGCACTGGTAGATCAGCACGTCGCCAGCGTGGAGGATGGCGCTGTTTTTGCCGGCGGAGATTTTGAATTCGCCGGAGAGCACGGTGAGGAACTCCTCGGTGCCGGCGAAGTGGGCGTCGGAGCAGAGCGCCGCGCCGGGCTTGAAGTTGAGCCAGTAGAGCTCCAGCTCCTCGGCCTGGCTCGGCGGCGAGAGGACGTGAATCTGGACGCCTTCGCTCCCGGTGTCGAGTTTGGTCAGGTCTTCGCGGCGGCTGACCTGGAACTTGCGGATTTTCTCCCCCTCGCCCTTGATCAGCACATTGAAATCGACCTCCAGCGCCTGGGCGATCTTCCACAGCGTCATCACCGTCGGGTTGACTTTGCCCGACTCGATCTGCGACAGCATCGCTTTGGACACGCCGCTGGAACGGGCGAGGTCGTCCAGCGAGAGTTTGCGGCTCTGCCGTTCCTTGCGCACATTGACCCCGATTGCGGGCAACGCTCCGATACTCATATTCCGGCTCCTTTTGTTCATTATCATAAAAAATGTCAATTATTTTAAACAGAACACTTGCAAAAGAGTTCCATTTGTAATATAGTGATGTATGTTTACGATAGCAAACCCGAAAAGGAGATAATTCGATGAAAGCGATTATCAAAGCCGCCCCGGCGCCGGGGCTGACCTTGACCGACCTTCCCGAGCCGGTCTGCGGCGAGGACGATGTGCTGATCAAAATCATCAAAACCGCGATCTGCGGCACCGACGTGCACATTTACAACTGGGATGAGTGGTCGCAGCGGACGATCAAAACCCCGATGACCATCGGCCACGAATTCGTCGGCCGCGTCGCCGGGTTCGGGCGCAACGTCCACGACGTCCGGATCGGCGACCTGGTGAGCGGCGAGGGGCATCTGGTCTGCGGCCATTGCCGCAACTGCCTGGCCGGGCGGCGGCATCTGTGTCCCCACACCAGCGGGGTCGGGGTCAACCGCGACGGCGCGTTCGCCGAATATTTGAGCATCCCGGTGACCAATGTCTGGCACTGCAACCCGGCGATACCGACCGATGTTTTGAGCTGTTTCGACCCGCTCGGCAACGCCACTCACACCGCTCTCTCCTACCCGGTGCTCGGCGAGGACGTTTTGATCACCGGGGCGGGGCCGATCGGGCTGATGGCGGCGGCGATCGCCCGCCATGCCGGGGCGCGTTTCGTGGTGATCAGCGACGTCAATCCCTACCGGCTGGAGCTCGCCCGCAAGATCGGGGTGACCCGGGCGGTCGACGCTTCGCGCGAAAACCTGGCCGACATCCAGAAAGAGCTTGGCATGCGTGAGGGGTTCGACGTGGGCATGGAAATGTCCGGCAGCCCCGCCGCTTTCAACGCGATGATCGACAACATGAGCCACGGCGGCCGCATCGCGCTGCTCGGGATCCTGCCCGAAAACACCGCCATCTCGTGGAGCAAGGTGATCTTCAACAGCCTCAAGCTCAAGGGCATCTACGGGCGGGAAATGTTCGAGACCTGGTACATGATGAGTTCGATGATCGAGTCCGGGCTCAATATTGAGCCTTTGATCACCCACCGCTTCCACTACACCGAATTCGAAAAAGGCTTTGAGGCGATGCGCTCCGGGCGCTCCGGCAAGGTTATTCTCAACTGGGAGGATTGAAATGTACGGCAAGTTTAAAAACCACCTCGCCGTCCAGCTCGCGGCGATCGAGCGCGACGGCCTGTTCAAAAAAGAGCGGATCATCTCTTCGCCGCAGGCGTCGTCGATCCGGCTCGCCGACGGCCACGAAGTGCTCAACTTCTGCTCCAACAACTACCTCGGCCTCGCCGACGATCCCGCGATCAAGGCGGCGGCCAAGGCGGCGCTTGACCGCTACGGCTTCGGCCTCGGCTCGGTGCGCTTCATCTGCGGCACCCAGACCCTTCACCGCGAACTGGAAACCCGGCTCGCCGCCTTTCTCGGCACCCCCGTGGACGAGGCGATCTGGCCGTCGCTCCGAGAGGCGGCGAGCTTCAGCGCGATGCGCGAGCGCGCCGACGAGCTCGCGCCGGGCGCGCACTTCGCGGAGTGGCAGAGCAAC
>CAZRFG010000455.1:0-2457 GCA_964599205.1 uncultured Victivallaceae bacterium | reverse complement strand
CGTTGCCTCACACTCCACAAGAGGGCTCCGCGCCCTCTTGACTCTGCGCAAGGGCACTGCCCTTGACCGGGGTACCGGCGCTTTGGCACGCCGCGGATACTTTACCCTTCCCCTGCTTGCAAATCGGCGCTTCCCGCTCTATATTTCTTCATCACCTCCAAGGAGCAACCGATGAAAACCATCCAATTCCGTTCGCAAACCGGTTCCGAATCCGCCCTCGTCACCGTCACCGGCGACATCCTCCCCGGCCACGGCAGCCTCCCCAAAGTCCTCGCCGACCCCGCCGCCATCCTCCGCCAAATCCAGCCCGTGCTCGACCGCGCCGACCTCCGCATCGGCCAGTTCGAAACCCCGCTCACCAACGCCGACAACCCGATCGCCAAAAGCGGCCCCAACCTCAAATGCCCGCCCGAAGCCGTCGGCTTCCTCGCCGCCGGCCGCTTCGACGTCGCATTGCTCGCCAACAACCACATCGGCGACCACGGCCCCGAACCCGTGCTTGAAACCCTCGACACTCTCCGCCGGAACGGCATCAAAACCGTCGGCGCGGGGCGCAACCTCGCCGATGCGGCTGAAATTCTCTACTGCCAGGCCGGCCCCTTCAAGCTTGGCATCGTCAACCTCGCCGAATACGAATTCGGCGTCGCCCGCCGCGACTTCCCCGGCTGCAACCCGCTCAATTTGCCGGAAAACCTGCGCCGGATCCGCGAAGCCCGGAAAAACGCCGACCACGTGCTGGTGGTGATGCACGGCGGCAACGAGTACAACCCCTTTCCGTCGCCCCGGGTCGGCAACCTCTGCCGCGCCTTTGTCGAAGCCGGCGCGAGCGCGGTGGTCAATATCCACCCCCATTGCCCGCAGGGAATCGAGTATTACCAAAACGTTCCCGTCATCTATTCGCCCGGCAACTTTTTCTTCCCCTCGCGCTGGCAGACCTTCAACCGCGGCGACTTCTGGTACAACGGCTATTTGCCGACCTTCCGCTTCGACCGCGACGGGGTTTACGCCCTCGATCTGGCGTTCTATTACTTCACCGACGGGGAAAACGCCGAAATCATCCCCTATCAGGGCGAGGCGGAGGAGGAATTCGCGGCGTACCTGGTCGAAATCTCGCGCGATCTCGAAGACGCCGCCCGGCTGGAGGAACATTTCAACTGCTGGTGCGCGCTGCGCGCCGACGAAATGCTGCCGGTCATCGACCGCGCCGCCGGAGCGTGGCAGGCGCCGCAGGAACGGCAAAAGGAACTTCTGCCGCTCCGCAACCTTTTCAGCTGCGACGCGCATTGCGAACTGGTGACCAATCTCCTGCGGCTGCTGGAGCGCGGCGAACTGGAAGCGTGGCGGAAAAGAAGCGGTGAACTCGACCGCTTCCGGCAGGTGCGCTGGGCGACCCTGCCGGGAAACGGCGCTTGAGTTATTCGCCGGCGTCCGGCTTGAGCCGGATCGCGGCGGTTTCCTTGTAGGTGTTGAGGATCAATGTGGTGCTCGAGCGGCGGACGCCGGGCACCCGGCCGATCCGGCTGAGGAGGCTGGAGAGTTCGTCGGTGTCGGCGACCCGCACCTTGAGGATGTAGTCGTTGTCGCCGGCGACGCTGTGGATTTCCTGAATTTCAGGAAAATCGATCAGCCCGGCGGCGACGTTGTACTCGCCCATCGCCTCGTCGGTGTCGATCGCGATGAACACGGTCAGCCGAATGCCGAGTTCGCGAGGGTTGAGGCGGACTTCGTAATTGCGGATGCAACCGTTGCGCTCCAACCGCCGGATGCGTTCGAGCACGGCGCTGGGCACCAGTCCGAGGCGGCGGGAGATTTCGGCGTTGGAAATCCGGCCATCCTGCTGCAATTCATCGAGAATTTGGAAATCGATCTTATCCATAAAAGTTTCTCCCGTCTTAGGCGGTATCAGCGTAACTGTAGCGGCGTTTTTTTTGAATGCAAGCGGCGCAGCGAAATTTTTTTCCGGAATTTCCGGCAAAAATGGTTTTCGGCTTGACTTCAGGCTCAAATGGCGGTATAGTAATAGGACAAACCCCTTTCAATCCTTTAACGACAAGAGGACAAAAATGATCAAAGTCGGTATCAATGGTTTCGGACGGATCGGCCGGATGGTGTTCCGCGCCGCGGTGAAGAATTTCTCCAATGACATCGAAATCGTCGGCATCAACGACTTGCTCGATCCCGACTATCTCGCCTACATGCTCAAGTATGACTCGGTCCACGGCAATTTCCAGGGCACCATCGAAGTCGACGGCAACAGCATCATCGTCAACGGCAAAAAGATCCGCCTGACCCAGGAAAAGGATCCCGCCAACCTCAAGTGGAACGAAGTCGGCGCTGACATCGTGGTCGAATCCACCGGCCTCTTCCTCGACAAGGAAACCGCCGCCGCCCACCTCAAGGCGGGCGCCAAGAAGGTCATCATGTCCGCCCCGTCCAAGGACGACACCCCGATGTTCG
>CAZRFG010000454.1:0-2465 GCA_964599205.1 uncultured Victivallaceae bacterium | reverse complement strand
GCTGGACCACGCCTCCGTGCGACGGAGGGCGGGATTGGCGCTTCGCGCTTTTTTTTGGAGCCTGCGGCGCTTTTTGTTAGGGAAGGAGTATGCGCGCGATGGTCGCCGCGATCGCCTCGGCATTCAACCCGTGCACCCGGCGCAATTCCTTCACCGGACCATGCCCCAGCACTTCATCCGGCCAGCCGAATTTATGCCTGACTTTGGCGTCGGTTCCCAGCGCTTCGTCAATCGCCGAACCGAGCCCGCCGCTCACCACATGGTCCTCCAGCGAAAAAATCGGCATCTTCGCCGCCAACTCTCTCGCCAGCTCCGCATCCAGCGGCTTGATCGAACGCGCATTCACCACCGTCGTTTGCAAGTTGTGACCCTTCGCCAGCAACTCCGCCGCCGCCAGCGCCGTGTCACAGTCCGGCCCGCAACTCCAGATCGCCAGATCGCCGCCTTCGCGCAATACCTTCGCCTTGCCCGCCACGATCGCTTCCGGCTCCGCTTCCAGGTCGAAACGATGACCGCTCGCACCCCGCGGATAACGGATCGCCACCGGGGTCTTCATTTTGACCGCGGCATACAGCATCGCGCGCAATTCATTCTCATCCGCCGGCGCCAGAATGGTCAGATTCGGCAGCGGCCGCAGAAAAGCCAGGTCGTATATCCCGTGATGGGTCGGTCCGTCCTCCACCGCCCCCGCCCGGTCGAGCGCCATGATCACCGGCAGATGCTGGATGCACACATCATGATAAATCGGGTCGAACGCCCGCTGCATGAAAGTCGAATAGATCGCCGCCACCGGATGAAATCCGCCCGCCGCCAAACCCGATGCGAAGACCAGCGCATGCTCCTCGGCAATCCCGACGTCGAAAAACCGGTCCGGGAAACGTTCGGAGAACGGCGCCAGCCCGGTGCCGGTCGCCATCGCCGCGGTAATCGCCATCAATTCGGGATGCTTTTCTCCCAATTCGATCATGGTCTTACCGAAGGCCGCCGAGAACCCCATTTTCTCCCCGGTCGCAATTCCCTGCTCGGGGTCAAAGGGGCCGACGCCGTGGTATTCGCACGGCGACTGCTCCGCCGGAGCATAGCCGCGGCCCTTGTCGGTGATCACATGGATAATCACCGGCCGCCGGCTGTCGCGCGCCGCTTCCAAAAGGCGGATCAGGTCGGGCAGCGAATGGCCGTTGACCGGGCCGAGATAACGCAAGCCGAGCTCTTCAAACACCCCGCCGGGCAGGAACACGCTCTTGGCCGCCTCCTCGATCCGGCGGACCGAGTGGTAGATTTCAGGAACCCGCTGCAGCATCGTTTTGGCCAGCGCCTTGAAGCGGGTATAGGCGCGGCCCGAGATGATCCGGTTGAGATAACTGTGAAGCGCTCCGACGTTGCTCGAAATCGACATCCGGTTGTCGTTGAGAATGATCACCAGCGGCACCCCGCTGCCGTCGACCTGGTTGAGCCCCTCGAGCGAAATGCCGCAGCCGAGCGAGCCGTCGCCGACCACCGCCACCGTCCGCGCCGCGCTTCCCCGGCGCTGCGCCGCCACCGCCAGCCCCAGCGCCGCCGAAATCGCGGTGCCGGCATGGCCGCCGCCGAGGACATCGTACTCCGGCGACTCCTTGCGCGAAAGGAAACCCGAACAGCCGCCGAATTGGCGCAAGGTCTGGAAGTGTTCGCGCCGTCCGGTCAGAATTTTGTGCGCGTACGCCTGATGCCCGACATCCCACAAAATGGTGTCGCGCGGGGTGTCGAAAACGCGATGGAGCGCCACCGCCAGCTCGACCGTGCCGAGGCTGGAAGACAGATGACCGCCGTTCCGGGCGACCACTTGGACGATTTCCCGGCGCAGTTCCCCGGCCAGCGTCTCGAGTTCGGCGATACTCAACCGGCGCAGGTCTTCCGGCTGTTTGATGTTCCGCAATAAGCGATCAGTCATGGATTTTTCAGCACTCCAGCAAGATGTTCGAAATACAATACTCCCCCGGAGCCTTTTTTGCAAGAAGATGTTGCCGCAAGTGATAGTGAATTATTCCCCGCGGCCGGGCCCGTGTTCCCGCCAAACCGCGATCTTTTTCAGTTCGGCGCTTGACTCCGGACGTTCCGAAGTGTATATTATATCCCGGTTTGTCCGGAAAACTTTGATGTGAATCGCCCCGGCCGGACCAGATTTTTACTAAATTAACCATCCGCCGGAGAATTCCACAGCATGGAATGTGCGGAAGGGGATCCAAAACGAAAGGACGTTTCCATGCCGCAACGCAACGACATTCAGAAGATCCTCATCATCGGCTCCGGTCCGATCATCATCGGACAAGCCTGCGAATTCGATTATTCGGGCACTCAGGCTTGCAAGGCGCTGCGGAATCTGGGGTATGAAATTGTCCTTGCCAACAGCAATCCGGCCACCATCATGACCGACCCCGGCATGGCGGACCATACCTACATCGAGCCGCTGACCGTCGACAGCATCG
>CAZRFG010000453.1:0-2476 GCA_964599205.1 uncultured Victivallaceae bacterium | reverse complement strand
TCAAAACCTTTTGCCGTTTTTTGCCGTTTTGAGGTTCTAAATCGACTTTTTTTGCCATTTTTGGGCGATTATGAAGAGAGGCGAAAAATGCGTCAAAATCGATATTTTGAGCGTAAAAAATCCTGTTTAGAACAAATCCAAACAGGATGATTTTTTGTAAATGGTGCCCGAGGCGGGGGTCGAACCCGCACTTCCAATGGAAAACAGATTTTAAGTCTGTTGCGTCTGCCATTCCGCCACTCGGGCTTGTTCTTGTTTGAACTTGTAAACTATAGCCGCCGGGGCGATTTTTGCAAGCTCGCGGCGGCTATTTGATTTCGATTTTTTCGCTCCGGCCGTTGCTCCGGAGCTCGGGGGCGTATACCCCCGTCGCGGTCGGCGCCAGCGCCTGGAAAATCCCCGGCTGCTGGACGCGGAGCCGGTAACGGAGCTGATTTTCGCCCCGGCCCAGCGTCCGCATGTAGAAGCGGCTTTCGGTCTTGCCGTATTCGGCGTAGACGTCCCAGCGGCCGGGAAGCATGCCGCTTACCGGATTGGCCGGCTCCGCTCCCGCCGGGCGCGGATCGGCGATTACCACGTAATCGAAGTCGTTCGCCGACCTGATGTTGAGCTCGACTTCCAAGCGGTCCCCGCTCGCCACCGCTTCGCCCGGCTTCAAGCGTTCCAGCCGGATGCTTTCGGCCCGGGCTTGTGCCGGACGGGCCTTGTCGTCCGCCACGGTGACATCCGAAACCAGCGGCACCACCCGGTAGATCACCCGCTCGACCGCGAGTTCCTTGCCCGCCGGCGGAATTTCGTCGGAATGGTTGTAGTAGCTCAAGTACGCCGCCCAGTAAACCCGGCCGCCGCCGCTGCGGCGGAAGCCGAGGGTGTGGCGGCCGGCGATCAGGAAATCGGGCGCGACTTCGACGGTCCCCGTCTGCGTCCAGATTGTCTCCGGAGTGAAACTGATTTGACGCACCCTCACCCCGTCGAGCAGCACTTCCACGGTCTGGTCGGCGGCGAGTTCCCGGCTGACGTCAAGATAAGTTCCCAGCGCCGCCACCCCCGCCCCCAGCGAACGGATCGAATTGCGCCGCGGCGAATTGCGGAGGTTGCGGACGAGGTAGTTGGCGACGAAAGGCGCTTTGCGGTCGCCCGGCTTCGCCGCCAGCAGCAACTCGAGGTAGGCCGACTGGGTCATCAGGTCGTCGCCGTACCACCAGTAACAGAGCGTTTGCGGCACCTTGAGGAAGCCAAACTGATTGCGCTCGTCGGACTGGTAATACTGCTCAAGATTGGTCAACAACGTCTCCACTTCGGCGTTTTTGCCGGCCAGCGCAAAGGCGCGGCCGAGGAGCGCAAGACCGATCGGCGAGAGCGAGTCGGTGCGGGTTGCCAGCAAGAGTTGCGCCAGCTCGGAATCGAAGCGGTCGAGCCGGGTCAAAGTCAGCAGCACCCGGGCGTCGATATTGCCGGGGAGGACTTTTTTGTCCTTGTACCGCGCCACCGTTTCGGCGGCGGCGGCGGCGAGGTAGTCGCCCGCCTGCTGAAGGACGGCGGGATTGACCGCAAGGCCCGAGGATTTGGCCTGGAGCAAGGCGTTGACCGCTTCGACCGTGGTGTCGCGCGAACTCGCCTCATTGCGCGACGAGAACCAGCCCCAGCCGCCATCGGCGTTGCGGGTACCTTCGAGCATGCGGACGTTCTTCAACGCGACGCGATTGAGTTCGGCGCTGTCGGCGAGCGGATTTTGGCAATATTCCGACCACAATTGGGCGCGGTCGCGGCCGCCGGCGAGCTCGGCGAAGTGGCCGCGGTATTTGCCGAAGAGTTCGGCCGGAACTTTTGAGCGCAGCAGAGCGTCGCGGGCGGCCAGCGCCGGGGCGAAACGGGCGACGGTGCTGAAGACGTTATTCGACTCTTCCCCGGCGAGATAAGGCAGCAGCTCCAGCATCGCCAGCGCCGACGACGGCGCGATATTGACCGTCAGCCGGGCCGAACCCAGCCGGACGGTGGATGGAATTTCAAAATTCTCTTCGGCGCGTTCGCCGTTGAGAATCCCGGACATCCCGTTCATCTGGAGCGCGCCGCGCGGCAGGATTTCGATCGCTTCGCGAAGCGCGTCGCCGCCCTCGCCAGCCACCGCGGCCAACGTGAATTCGGCCTTGCCGGGGGTTCCGGCTACGGCCTTCCACTCCAGCACCGCCTTGCCCTGCGGCGGGATCGCGATTTCGTTTTTAGGGGATTCCAGAATGGTGACGTTTTCCGGAACTTTCAGCGTCACTTTGCAATTGCGCGGCTCGGCGGCGTAGTTGTGGACGGTCGCGGTGACCACGGTCTGGTCGCCCTCGACCAGAAAACGCGGCAAAGTCAAACGCGCGATCATTTCCTTGCTCGCAATCACCGAGGTCCCGCCCTCGCCGACCCGCAGATCGTCGGCGAGCGCCCAGACTTTGACCGCCCAGGTGGTCAGGTTGTCGGGGTAGCGGAGATC
>CAZRFG010000452.1:0-2485 GCA_964599205.1 uncultured Victivallaceae bacterium | reverse complement strand
TCGGCGGCGGTGCCCTGGGCTCCGCCCCACGGCTGGTGGATCATGATCCGCGAGCTCGGCAGCGCGAAACGTTTGCCGGGCGCGCCGGCGGCCAGCAGCACCGCGCCCATCGAGGCGCACTGCCCGAGGCAGTAGGTCTTGACGTCGCAGGAGAGGATCTGCATGGTGTCGTAGATCGCGAGTCCCGCGGTCACCGAACCGCCGGGGCTGTTGATGTAGAGGTCGATGTCCTTTTTGGGATCTTCGGCCTGCAGGAAAAGCAGCTGGGCGATGATCAAATTGGCGACATCGTCGTCGACCGGCGTCCCGAGCATCACGATCCGATCCTTCAACAGCCGCGAATAGATGTCGTAGCCGCGTTCGCCGTTGCCGGATTGTTCGACCACCATCGGAACCAAATAAGCATCAGCCATTTTTCATTCTCCTTTTATCATTCATCACCTCAATGACTTACGTCATTTTCCGGAGATCCGCCGCGACAGTCCGGCGGCGACTTTTACAATATACACTCAAAGCGGCGCGGTGTCACGCCCCGATCGTGAGTTTTTTGCCGGGAAAATCGGCGGCGGGCCGGGTTTGAACAGAAAAACCCCGGCCGACTGGCTCGGCGCGGGGTTGAAACTCAGGTCGGAACCGGATTACTTCTTGCCGGCCTCGTCCGCTTTGGCGGCGAGGAAATCGAGCACCTTGGCGTTGAGGATGTCGAGCTGGAGTTCTTCCATGCCGCCGGTCTTTTCGAGCATCGAGCGGAGCTCGTTCTCGTTGCGGCCGTAGTAGCGGCTCATCGCCTTGATCTGGCCTTCGACGTCGCCGCGCGAGATTTCGATCTTCTCGGCCTTGGCGATCTTGCGCAGGATGAAGGTCTTGCGGAGCGCCTTGCGGGCGGCTTCGGCGGCGGTCTGGCGGTGTTCTTCGGTCTTGGCCTTGAAGGCTTCGACGTCGGCTTCGCTCTTCACGAGCTCATTGGCGAGCTTGCGGACTTCGCGGTTGGTTTCGGTTTCGAGCACGCCCGGCGGGAGGTCGAATTCCGGAATCGAGGCCGACAGCGCGTCGTAGACTTTGCCCGCGAGTTCGTTGTGACGCTTGCCCTTGGCTTCGTTTTCGAGCGAGAGCTTGATCATCTTCTTGAACTCGTCGAGCGACGGGGTGCGGGTCTTTTCGCAGAGTTCGGCGTCGGTGAGTTCCTGCTTGCGCTGGACGCCGAGCACCTTGACGGTGTAGGTCAGGGTCTTGCCGGCGAGGGCGGCTTCGCGGAAATCGGCGGCGTAGGCCGCGTCAAAGGTCTTTTCGTCACCGGCTTTGACGCCGGTCAGCGCGACGATCGAGCCGGGGATGATTTCGGGTTCGCTGAGCCAGATGTAACCGTTTTCGGCGGCAACCTGGCGCTTGAGGGTCGGCGAAGCATCGGCGGACAGCTCGAAGTTGCTGCTGTAGTTGACCTTGAGCATGTCATCGGCCTGGGCGGCGCCTTCGACATCGGCGTAGTTGGCGTACATCGAGCGGTAGAACTTGATCCGCTCCTCAACGGTTTCGTCGGAGATTTCCACCGCCGGGACGTCGATTTTGAGCTTCAAATAGTCGCCGAGTTCGAACTGGGGAGCGATGTCGGCGTTGAGGGTGAATTTGAAATCTTCGCCGGCCACCACTTCGGGTTCCTTTTCGAGGCCGCAGGAGACCACGTCGAGCGACTTGTCCTCGCCGATCTTGTCAAAAGCGGCGTAGACGATCCGGCGCTTGAGCTCCTGAGTGATTTCGTCGGCATAGCGGCTCTTGAGCAGCGCGGCCGGGGCCTTGCCTTTGCGGAAGCCGGGGATATTGACCGACTGGGCGACGTCGCGGACGGCGTGCTCGGTTTCACGGGCAATCGTAGCCGCGGGAACGGTGAAGTCAAAATCCTTGCGGCACGCTTGGGTGTCGCGAACTTCCATGGTGAGGGCGGATGCCAGATCGTTTGCCATCATGTAACCTTTCAGTGCTTCCTATAAGTGCGCTTTTGATTGCGGATAAACATCCATAAGTCGCTTACTATATCACACCGGAGCGCTTTTGTCAAGTTCCAATTCCGGCGCTTCGGCTTCGACGTCGCGGCCGGACCAGCAATAGGTGCAGACTTTTTCCGGATCGAGCTTGATCGCCAGCAGCAGTTTTTCGAGCTGCTGGTACTTGAGGGTCGAGAGCAAAAGATCCTTGCGGATGTGTTCGACCATCGCCAGGTATTCGGGGGAGCCGAACACGGTGTATCTCTGGATGGTTTCCTCGGTGACTTCGCCTTTTTCGAGGTGGGCGACCGCGCGGCGGGCGGCGAGGTCGAGCTCGCTGCGCGAACGCGAAAAGTTGAGGAAACGGCAGCCGAAGAGCAAGGGCGGCGAGGCGGAACGCATGTGGACCTCTTTGGCCCCGCGTTCATAAAGGCGCTTGACGGTGTCGCGCAGCTGGGTGCCGCGCACGATCGCCGAGATGGTCCCCTGGCTCAGGCCGGAGCGCC
>CAZRFG010000451.1:0-2503 GCA_964599205.1 uncultured Victivallaceae bacterium | reverse complement strand
GAAACCACACCCCCGGTCGCCTATCCGGGCATGATCTCCGGCCGGATGTGGAACAAGGACGAACTGAAGAAGGCGCTGGCCCCGGTGCGGGAGTTTCAGCTCCGCCGCAACGCGCGGATTTATGTCGGCGAATTCTCCGCCGCGGCCTGGGCGCCGGGAGCCGCCCGGTATCTCGAAGACTGCATCGCGATCTTCGAGGAATACGGCTGGGACTGGACCTACCACGCCTTCCGCGAATACGACGGCTGGAGCGTGGAGCACGAGGGAACTTACGGCAACCTGAAACCGGCGGAATCGGATACCCTCCGCAAAAAAGTGCTGCTGGATGCGTTCAGAAAGAATCACGGGGAAATAAAATGACTCTGATCGGAGACGAAACCGTCTTTTTCAAATCCGACGATCCCCTCGGCGTATTCGCCTACACGCCCATGCTCTGCCGGGGACTCCACGGACGCGTCTTGGCGAACTACGAGGTTTCCGGGCCGCGAATCGCCGCGGTCCCCGGCCCCCGCTCGGTCCACGGGGATTACCCGGACGGAAACCAGTGCCTGGTTTCGGACGACAACGGGCATTCCTGGCGCCGGACGGCCCAGGTCGGCATTCGCCATTCCCGGCTCTTCAAGGCGGGCGAATCCCTCTACCTGATCGGCCACGACGACGTTCTGCAAATCCATCGCAGCCGGGACAACGGGGAAACCTGGTCCGGCCCGGCGATCTTGGATGAAACGTACAAGTACCATCAAAGCGGCTGCACCGTGGATTGTCACGCGGGACGCATCGCGCTGGTCATGGAAATCCGCCATCGGGAGGAATTTCCCTGCGTCTCCCAGATCCTGATGACCGCCGATGAAAATGCGGATCTTACGGACCCGGCGAACTGGAAGTTCTCCGAACCGGTCAATTTCCAGGAGATGATCCCCGAACGCAGCCTGATCGGCCTGCCCTACTACCCCACCGGATCCCTGGCGCCCGGCGAAAAGGACATCCGCTACAGCGGCGCCGCCGGCGTGCTGGAAACCAATACGGTGCGCATTTACGACCCCGACAGCGAGTTGTACGACCCCCGCCCGGAAAGCGTGCTCCTGCTGATGCGCCTCAATACCAACATGACCAACCTGGGCGCAATAGCCCGGGGAGTGCAGGGCGAGGACGGCAAGCTCCGGATCGAAACGGTAAAGACTCCGGCGGGCGGAGAACGTTTCTTCGTGCCGCTTCCCGGCGGTCACCTGAAGTTTCAGGTGATCTACGACGAGCCGTCGAAATTGTACTGGCTGATTTCGACCCAAAGCACGGACTCCGTGACCCGTTACGACCGGCTGCCGGACGACCGCTTCAACCTGGCCTGCAACGAACGCCGCCGCCTTCAACTGTGCTTTTCCCGCAACTGCATCGACTGGTGTTTCGCCGGAATGGCGGCGGTCGGGCCGTCCGAAAAATCCTCGCGTCACTATGCGAGCCTGCTGCCGGCGGGAAACGACCTGCTGGTATTGAGCCGCTCCGGCGCCTCGCCGGCAAGCTGCGCCCACAACGGCAACCTGATCACCCTGCACCGGATCCCGAACTTCCGGGACCTGGCTTACTGACGGAATCGAGTAGGAGGGAAAATTGAGTGATGCTCAATTTTCCCGTCCTCTCACACCACCGTACGTACGGTTCCGTATACGGCGGTTTCAAAGTGAAAAGTTTTGTTCAACTTCAAGTCGATCAGGGAAACCAGTCCGAGAATATCGAAGAAGCGTTTGGGAAAAGCCTGTTTCATATGGCTGGCACTGGCGTTCCACCACGGGCCGAATCCGTTTGACGTACTGATTTTCGCACGCCCCGGTTCAATTCCGCGTTTGATGAGTTCGAGACGCCGTCTGTGTTGTTTCTTCCACTGCCGCCACAGGACACAACGAAACCGGGTTCGGAGCCAGCCGTCGATTTCCTCCAGCATGCCTTTGTTCTCAGCATAGATGAAGTAATTCAGCCAACCCCGGAGTTTCGGATTCAGTTCCGCTATGGTGTCCGTTAGTTTCCGTCCGCGACCGCGGCGGAAAACATCTTTCAGACCTTTGCGGAATTTTCGGTAACTCTCGGGAGCGATCCGCAGACGGGGATGCTTTTCCGGTGACATGCCGTACCCCAGATATTTACATTTCCAAGGGCGATCCACTTTGCTTTTGGTTTCGCTCACCGTGAGTTTCAACTTTTCCCACAGAAACTTGCGGATGCTTGCAAGCACTCGTGCCCCCGCATGCTTCGACTTCACATAAATGTTGCAGTCGTCCGCATAGCGGCAGAATTTATGCCCGCGTTTTTCAAGTTCTTTGTCCAGTTCGTCCAGCAGGATATTCGACAGCAGCGGCGAGAGTGGACCGCCTTGCGGCGTTCCCATTTCCCGTGCCGTTACGATTCCATTCTGGAGCAGTCCGGCCTGAAGATAGCGACGGATCAGCTTCAACAGCGTCTTGTCGCCGATTCGACGGGACAACCGCGACATCAGAATGTCGTGGTTCACCCG
>CAZRFG010000450.1:0-2531 GCA_964599205.1 uncultured Victivallaceae bacterium | reverse complement strand
GCGGACGCCCTCAGCCCGAAGCTGTTCGACCGCATGCGCGGCATCTGATTTCAGCGCATCGGCAATCGCGATGCTTCCGGCGTAGGCGCCGCGGGCCGCCACATGGACGACCGTGCCGGAAATGGGTTGGTCCGGCACAGCCGCGCCGCAGGATTCCATTAATTTGGCGTTTCCGACCGCGATTTCTTTGCCGTCGACAGTGGCGCGGACTCCTTGGCCGGCAACCTCCTCGACGTTGCCGATTCGCGCCGGGTCAAGCTTTCCGCCCCATGCCGCGCGAAGCGAAACCGCGATCGGGTGCGTGGAGTTCGCCTCGGCATATGCCGCTGATTCCAGGATCGTCTCCCGGTCGAATCCCGGGGCGGGCCGAACCTCCCGTACGGCGAACAGACCTTCGGTCAAAGTGCCGGTTTTGTCAAAAGCGATCGTCGATACACGGGCGAGCGTTTCCATATAGTTGCCGCCTTTGAAGAGAATTCCTCTTCGGGACGCGCCGCCGATTCCGGCGAAGAACGCCAATGGTACCGAAATCACCAGGGCGCACGGACAGGAAATCACCAGAAACACCAATGCCCGATAGATCCAGTCATTCCATTCGCCTCCGAACGCCAATGGCGGAATCAACGCCAGCAGCAAGGAAAGTCCGAACACCACCGGGGTGTAGGCTTTGGCGAATCGGGTGATGAAGTGTTCGCTCTTCGATTTACGGCTTGTCGCGTGTTCGACTTCGGCCAATATCCGGCTGACCGTCGAATCGGCGCTCAGGCTGGTGACTTCCAGTTCGAGCAAGCCGGAGAGATTGATGCTTCCGCTCAATACCGGATCGCCGCTCCCGACCGCGCGCGGCAGTGATTCCCCGGTCAAAGCCGCGGTGTCGAGCCGGGAGGCGCCGGAACGCACCACACCGTCGAGCGGGACGCGTTCGCCCGGCCGAACGGCGATCAAATCGCCGATTTCAACTGCTGCCGGATCGACCGGCGTCGCGACGCCGTCCTTCAGGAGATTGGCAAATTCCGGACGGATATCCATCAGCCCCGCGATCGAGCGGCGCGAACGCGCCACTGCAAGCGATTGAAAGTATTCGCCGACGTGAAAGAAGAGCATTACCGCCGCCGCTTCGGCGTATTCGCCCAGCACCCACGCTCCGGCAGTGGCAACGGTCATCAGCAAGTTTTCGTTGAAGATATCGCGAGAGAAAATATCACGGATCGCCGCCAGCAGCACCCGGTAGCCGGAGATGAGATAGACCGCGAGGAAGACGCCGATAATCACCATTTGCGGCGTGTCTTTCGCCATCAGAGTCCAGCCGGCCGCGAACAATATCGCCGACACGCCAAGCCCGATCAGCGTCCAGCGTCCGCTGTGATCGTGGTCGTGGTCATGTCCGTGATCCAGCATTGGCCGCAGCACGGCCTCCGGCTCGATCCGGCGGACATGCCGGGCGAGCGAGTGAAAGATCTCAGTTTCGTTGGCCGTGTCATCCAAATCAAGCTCAATCCGTCCAGAGGCAAAGTGAACATGCGCCGTCTTTACCCCGGTCAATTTTCGTGCTTCCGCTTCGATCCGCGCCGCGCAATCGGTACAAGCAAGATTGTCAATTCTGTATATCATTTTATTCCTCACCCACATGTTTTTTGCATTGATCGAAGAGCATGCCGACGTGATCGTCGCAGAGCGCGTAATAGACGATTTTTCCCTCCTTGCGACAGCGGACCAACCGGGTCTGCCGTAGAATCTTGAGATGATGCGACACTGCCGGATGACTCATCCCCATCACCGCCGCCACATCGCAGACGCACAGTTCGGAGATCAGTAGCGCATTGATGATCTTGAGCCTCGTGGCGTCGCCCAGCACTTTGAACATCTCCGCCATCTCAAGAAGCTCGAATTCCCCGGCCAGCACGGATCGCACCCGTTCGACCGCCTCTTCGTGAATCACTTGACAAGAACACATGTTTTCCATAATCCCAATCCTTTTAGTTTAACGATTCTATAACTGTTTAATTGTTAAAATAATCAAATAATCGGAAAATGCAAATCGTTTTTGAATTATTTCGGTAGATTATTGATGCGGCACAGCCTTCCGCCGGCTCCGCCGGAATTTCCTCCTCCGGCAATATGCTGTTTCAGTCGATCGGCAAGGCGGCGCAGGCGACATTTATCTCTTCGACCCGGCAGGGATTTACTTTTTGCCGTTGGTGGTGCTGCTGCCGCGCTGGCTCGGGCTGAGCGGACTGATGATTACGCAGCCGGTGTCGGATTTGCTGGCGTTCGGCAGTTGTTTGCCGTTTCCCTGAATTTTTCCCCGGTGTTGCGTCAGTGGATAGTAGCGGATAAAAAATGTAAATAAGCATTTTGCCGAGCTTGACAATCCCAAAAATTCTGCTATATTAAACAGTGTTGAAAATAAAATGGGGCTGTAGCTCAGTTGGCTAGAGCGATACGTTCGCAACGTATAGGTCATGGGTTCGACTCCCACCAGCTCCAAGAGCATAGAAACCTTATTAACAACAAAAACCTGACATAGCTTC
>CAZRFG010000449.1:0-2535 GCA_964599205.1 uncultured Victivallaceae bacterium | reverse complement strand
CGGCGCAAGCCGCCGACCCGGCCTCGGCCGCAAATCTGCTCGCCGCCGCCGGAGCCGCCGAACGGGTGGCTTCCGAAGCGCCGGAACATTTCCGCGAAGCGCTTCAGCTTTATTTATTTTTTCACCTTGAACTCTCCTGCCTCGCCGGCGGGCGCAACATCACGCCGGGCCGGATGGACCGGTGGCTCGCGCCGTTCTATCAAAAAGACCTGGCGGACGGTGTCCTCACCGCCGACCAGGCGGCCGAGTTGCTCGCCGCGGCGATGGTGATGATCTCCCAGTTCTCCGGCGAATTCTCCACCGATTTCCAGAGCAAAAAGGCCACGCCGAACCGCTATTCGCACTATTACATCACGGTCGGCGGACTGGATCCGGGCGGGGAGTATCAACTCAATCCGCTTTCGTTCGCCATCCTCCGGGCCTTGAAAGCGGTCCAATTCCGGGAGCCGACGGTCGAAATCCGTTATGCGCCCGGGATTGACGAAAAATTCTGGCACGAAGCGCTCGAACTCCTCCGGCGCGGCTTCCCGATCATCCTGTTCAACGATCAAACCGTGATTCCCGCCCTCCGGCGCTTCGGCGTCAGCGAGGCTGACGCGTATGGTTACGTCCATTGCGGCTGCCTCAACGTGATTCTGCCGGGATGCGGCACGCCGGGCTGGCGGCACAACCACAACACCCCCGCCGCCCTGCTCACCTTGATCGGCCGCATCGCGGGCGGTGAGGGGCGCAACGCGCCCCGCAACTTTCACGCTTTTCTCGCCGACTTCCGCGAACAGTGCCGCGCCGAACTCGCGGCGACGCTCGCCGGATTGCAGGAGACCGAAGCGTGGAACCGGCGTTTTCCGCTTCCCGCCGCCGCGCTCTTCCGGGATGCGCTCGAAGCCGGCGAGGATTACTGCCGGCTCCGGCAGTCGCCGCTCGACATCCACCTGACCGGCCTCGCCAGCGTGATCGATTCGCTGCTGGTTATCCGCAAAATGGTCTATTTCGACAACATGATCACTTTTGCCGAACTCGACCGGCTGCTCAAAACCGACTTTGCCGGCGGCGAGGCGCTGCGGCGGCGCATCCTCAACCGTCCCGCCTCCTACGGCAGCGACGAGCGCGAGGTCATGGAGATGATCGAACTGGTGAGCACCATGTGGATCGAGCTGGTGAGCTCGCTCTCCACACCGCAAATCCGGCCCCGCCCCGGCTTCCACTCCTGGCTCTACCACATTCTGATGGGCAAAGAAACCGGGGCGCTGCCCGACGGCCGGCGGGCGGGCGAACCCTTCAGCAGCGACCTGCTCCCCTCGCCGGGACGGAGCCTGAGTCCGACCGAATTGCTCCACTGCATGGCGGCGCTGCCGCATGGCGCGACGCCGTCGGGAGGCACTACATTCGAGCTCGACGCTTCGCTGCTCCGGGGCGAAGCCGGACTGGAACGGCTGTCGGCGCTGCTCAAAACTTATTTCGCCGCGGGGGGACTCCACCTCCACTTCGTCCCGGCCGACCAGAAAACACTGATCGACGCGGTCGAACACCCGGATAAACACTGCGATTTACTGGTGCGGGTCACCGGTTTCAGCGAATACTTCGTCCGGCTGCTGCCGGAGGTCCAGCGCAATGTGATCAAACGCCACACCCCGGCGGCGACCTTTGCCGCCCCGAAACGGGATTGAACGATGAAAACAACCGCCAGGATTTTCGACATCATGCGTTTCGCGGTCCAAGACGGACCGGGGATTCGCACCACCGTTTTTCTGAAGGGTTGCCGTCTGCGCTGCCGCTGGTGCCACAACCCGGAATCGCAGCGGACGGAAATCGAAATCGCCTTCGCGCCGGAACAATGCGGTTTATGCGGATACTGCGTTGAAAGCTGTATCGCCGGCTGCCATCAGTTCCGGGAGGGCGAGCATCATTACGACCGCACGCGCTGCCGCGGCTGCGGCCGGTGCACCCTCGAATGCCCGACCGGGGCGCTGGAGCTGATCGGACGCGAAGCGACGGTGCCGGAAGTGCTCGGCGTGCTGCTCAAGGATCGCGACTTCTACCGCCAGTCTGGGGGCGGAATCACCTTTTCGGGCGGCGAACCGATGCTTCAGGCGGAGTTCATCGCGGCGCTGCTCGAGGAGCCCGGCTGCGACGACCTCCATGTCTGCGTCGAAACCTCGGGGGTCGCCCCGCGCGAACACTTTGCGAAGTTGCTGGACAAAGTCGATCTCTTCCTTTTCGACTTCAAGGAGAGCGATCCGGCCCGGCACCTGGAGTATACCGGGTCCGAGCTCGCGCCGGTGCTCGACACGCTCGACTATCTCGACCGCGCCGGGGCGGCGATCAGGCTCCGCTGTCCGATCATTCCCGGCCTCAACGACCGCGGCGACCACTTCCGGAGCATCGCCCGACTCGCCGACCGTCATGCCGGCATCAAGGAGATCGAGCTGCTGCCGTTCCACCCCCTGGGCATCGCCAAATACCAGCGGCTGGGGAGGGAATTCGAGCTCGGGAATCTGACCGACCGGGTGGACGAAAGCGTCGTCCAGAAGTATC
>CAZRFG010000448.1:0-2546 GCA_964599205.1 uncultured Victivallaceae bacterium | reverse complement strand
CCGGGGTCTTTCCGGCCGGGAGCCGGATGCCTTCGGTCCGCCAGCTGATGGCGCGGTTCGGCCTGAGCTATGGCGTGGTCCGGCGGACGCTCAAGGAGTTCGCCGCCGATAAATTGCTTGAGAGCGTCCCCAACCAGGGCTATTTCGTCAAAAAAATCGAGACCGGCAGCAAACACAAAAACCGGATCGGGGTGATCACTCCGGTCTTCCCGGAACGCTACCCCGCCTACCCTGGACTGGTGCTGACCGCGCTCCAGTCGATCGAGAAGTATGCGCTGTCGCTCGGCTACGCGCTGCTCGAAATTCCGGTCGACTCCGGCCGCGAACTCGCCGGACGGAGCGTTGAACTCGCCGCCCTCTGCGACGGCTTGATCGTCCTCAAGGAGATCGACTTGCACCTCAACGACTTCCCGCTGGAGCTCCCGGCAAGCGGCATTCTCCTCAACAACGACTTCGGCGGCAAGATTTCGGTGATCGAAATCGACCCCTTCAACGCCGCCTACCAGGCGGTCCGCTTCTTCACCGCCCGCAAACGCCGCAAAGTGGTGATCTTCACCTCGACGCTGCCGGTGCTGTGGCACCGCTGCAAGATTTTCGAATACCAGTGGCGTCACTCCGGCGGCGAATGCGAAATGGTGGTCTGCGACACCGAGCACATCCAGTCCGACTACGCTTTCAACCGCGAAGACGGCTATTTCTTCGCCGAAGACAGTCACTACGAAGTCTACGCCCGCGACTATTTCCAGCGGGCCGGGCGGGAACTCCACGACCTCACGCCCTATCTGCTGTCGGTCGACGGCAAAAATCTGATGATTCCCAATTACCGCAAAATTCCGACCGTCGCCGCCGACTGGAAGCAGCTCGGCGCCACCGCTTTTGAAGAAGTCGCCGCCCGGATCAACAATCCGCTGCGGTCGGCTCGCCGCATTTATCTACCCGGAACGTTGAAAGGTGTTTCCCGATGAAGACCGTATTGATCACCCAGGCCGCCTGGAATGCCGAACGGATGTTCGGCCCGATGCTTGCCAAACTGGAGCAAACGCTCGAAGTCATCCACAATCCGGCCGACCGGCCGTTAACCGAGACCGAAGTGATTTCGATCTGCCGCAGCCGGCCGGTCGAGGTGATCGTCACCGGCTGGGGCGGCGTCCGGCTGACCCCGGCGATCATCGACGCCGCGCCGGAGCTCGAACTGGTCGCGGTCTTCGGCGGCGCGGTGAGTCCCTACGCCCCGGAGTACGCGATGAGTCGCCATATCCGCTACTGCCACTGCCCCAAGGCGATGGGCTACTGTGTCGCCGAATTCACGGTCGGATTGATGCTGAGCCTCGGCTATGAGATCGGCTACTTCGACCGCCTGATCCGGGACGAGCACCGGAGCGCTCCCCCCGAGGGCGAATACCAGAAACGCGGCGGCTTCGTGGCGAAGTCGCTCCGTTACGCCGAAGTCGGTTTGCTCGGAAGCGGCAACATCGCCCGGCACGTGATCCGGATGCTCGCGCCCTTCGACTGCCGGATTTCGGTCTACGATCCCTTCCTCACCGCCGAAGCGGCGAAGAAGCTCGGCGTCAAAAAGGTGGCGAAGCTCGAAACACTGCTCAAAAAAGCCGACATCCTCTCGGTTCACGCGGGTTGGACCAAAGACACCGTGGGAATGCTTTCGGCCGAAAAACTGGCGCTGCTCAAGGACGATGCGATGGTGATCTGCACCGCGCGGATGCCGATTTTCGACGAGGCGGCGCTGAAGCGCGAAGCGCTCTCCGGCCGGTTGCGGGTCGCCCTCAATCTGATTCCGGAAAATCCGATCTGGTTCGAAGACGACCTCCGCGGCGTCCGCAAACTCCTCCTGTCCCCCGGTTCGGCCAGCGTGTCGAGCTCGACCTGGCTCGATATGGGCAAAATGCTGCTCACCGACGTAATCCGGTTCGCCGCCGACGGCAAGCTCCGCTATGAGGTAAAACCATCCGACCTCGCCAGAATGACCTGAAACCGACAACTCCATCGTTGAGGAACATCATCCATGAAGCAATTGACCCGTCCGCAAGCCGAAGCGATTCACGAAGCGTCGCTCGACCTCCTCGAAAATCCCGGCTGCCGTCTCGAACACGAAACCATCCGGCGATTGCTGGTCAAAGCCGGAGCGCAGGAGACCAGCCATCCCGAAGTGCTGCGCTTCCCGCGCCGGATGGTAAATGAGCTCCTCGCCCTCGCCCCCCGCGAGGTCCGCCTCGACGGCCGCGGCGATGCGGCCGGTCACCTCCTGAGCGCAGCCAGCCGTCCGATCGTCTGGTCGGTGCCCGGGATGAACATCCTCGAACAGGGCGTCCATCGCCCGTTCACCTCGCGTGATATGGGACGGATGGCGGCACTGTTTGACCGCCTTGACCAGATCGACGGCGTCTTCGGGATGTCGATGGAGGACATCGAGCCGCGCTTCCGCGACATCGCCGGCTTGGTCGCCATGGCCGAAAACACCCGCAAGCACCTCCGTGTCCTCTGCTTCTCGGTCCGCGGCGGCGAAATCCTGAAATCGGTCCGCGACTTCT
>CAZRFG010000447.1:0-2550 GCA_964599205.1 uncultured Victivallaceae bacterium | reverse complement strand
CCAAAGCACAATCCTTTCGTCCATAAAACCTTTCCTCGGAACGACCGCCGGACGGAAGCCGGCGGCAGCAAAATCAATTCCGTAATAATTTAACCGCGCCGCAGGGCGCGACCGATATGATCAATTCCCGTCATCCATCAGTTCCAGCATCCGATAGCCGAAAGCCGGCACGTCGAGCCCGATCACCTTGGCCGGCTTAATTTTCTCCCCGCTCACCGCGTCGGAGATCGCCAGCTCGCCGGTAAAACCGGCCAGCCGCAAATTGAGCCGCAGCCGGATCGATTTGGGCGTATCAGTGCGATTGATCGCCACGACCGTCACTTTGCCGCCGTCACGCAGCACATACACATTTTCTTCCTCGGATTCCGGCATCACTTTGACACTCTCTCGGTCGAGTTTTCCGCTGAGCGCCATCGGCTCAATCCGGGCGATAAAGTCATTGACTCGGTCGATTGCCGCCAACGCGCCGCCGTCGAAGACATTGGCGTACCAAAGCGTCAAGCCGCGACGGCTGCCGGCCATGAACGACTCAATCAAGCGGATACTCCAAACCTCCGGGCGAAGGTCGCCAATCCGGGGGCTGAGGTAATTCTCAACATACATCTCGGCAGGAAAATAAGGCACGTTGCCGGTGACCTCGGCGGTGTGCCGGAGCAAGGCGGCGTTGCCGCAATAGCCGGCGACCGCCGCATCAATTCCGGTCAACCGCATGGTTTTCCAATCCGTGCCGTAGAGCTCGCGAGTACGGTTGCGAAAGGGACCGTCGTCATATTCATAGCCGCTGTAAGCCTGGAATTGTACATTGGGGAACGACTCATCGAGCACTTCCCGGATCAGCCGGGCGGTGCGGAGATTCTGTTCGCAGATAAAAGCGATCCATTGATCTTTGTACTTTTCGGTGATGATCTCCGCCGAGAGCGGAGTGTCTTCGCTCAACTTCGCATAGCGCCGGAAGGCGGCCAAACCGTCCGGCGAGAGATCGTTCTGAGCCAGGTTGTTGCGCCAGCCGCCGGCCTCTGCGTCAAAGATCACCACCGTATACGGTTTCCCGGCAAAACCGGCGGTAAAAAAGCTTCTGATCATTTCCTTGAATATTTCCGGGTGATCGAGCAGCCAGGCGTGCGAACCGGTCGGATAGAGCTTGCCGTCACTCAGCGGGCGTTCGGCAAAATACTCCTGGATGTGGTGGGTGAAAAATACCAGTCCGTTCTTGAATCCGCAAGCCTCGCCCAGATCACTCACGGTAGCGCCTCCCCCTTCCGGCTCGCCGCGCATGTGATGAAGCTCACGAATCCCGCTTTGCTTCATCATTTCGCCATAAATCGGTCGGGAGAATTCGTCAAGGCCATGATAATCATAAGCTGCCACCGCAATCTTTTTCGGCCGCAATCCGGTCAGCGCGGGGACGATTTTGACCGGCAGCGGCTGCGAACGGAGTTCCTTGCCGTCAAGCTCAAGAGCGACCTTGAGAATCGCTTCACCGACCGGGGCTTTGACCTCGATCGCCAGCGGCACCCACCATCTTTCGCCATTCCTGGGACCAGAAGGGAAATCGATTGTGACCTGATTTTGATCCTGCCGAAAGGTCGATGGTTTGAGGAAGATCGATTTTGGCGGCATGGTCGGGGGCGTACCGTCCGGAAATCCGAGTACGGTAACGCCTTCTGGCAAAATCAGCCGCAGTCGGAGTGCGCCTTCTTTTTCCGGCAGCGGAACATCGAGCATGACGAACTGTCGGAGACCGGTCGGCCATACCGCAACTTTTTGCCGCGGCCATATTTGCATCCGAAGATCGGGAACGGTCTTCCCGTCCGTTTTTTCCGGCGCAGCGAAACATCCGATGCAACACAGTGCCGCAACCAATTTTGCCAACGATTTGACCATCTATGAAACTCCTCCGTTGTCAGCGCTGAGCGCGCAGTGAAATGATCCAATTCTTGTCGATCCCGAAAATTTTGGCAGCGGTAGCAAATTCAACATTCCGCACGTTCTTGGCAAAATCGAGTTTCCCGGCGCTGCCGTCGGCGTTTCCGGCATTGCACCAGCCACCATGACGTTCAACCAAATAGGTTGCGGTGCTGCTGGTGCCTCCACTGGCACGTTCCCAGCGGCAGACGGAAAGCGGAGTCGGACTCGCGCTGTCTTTCTTCAGCGAATTGGTCATGTCATAGGCCGAATCCGCAAGAACTGGCCAGGCGGACGGCTGCTTCATCCGCCGAGTCAACAAATACTGGTAGGCCGAAGAACTGCCGATCAGCCGTGCACCGCTATTACCATACCATACTTCAGTGCCATATCCAAATGTCCGGGCAACCGTGCTGTCACTGGAGCTGGCTGATTCGAGCGGAGGCCGCGAAGGACACCAGCTGACTTTTCGCTTTTCAGGAAAAGTCGCAGTCAACTGGGTGTCATTGACCTTTTCGGCCCAGCCGAAATAACTGTACATCGAGCCGATGGCGTACCACCCGGCGTTGGCATAGAGATACATATATCCCTGGTTGTCGAGCGAGTACATGTGCAATGCGGTCATCCCCTGCTTGAGGTTGCTGA
>CAZRFG010000446.1:0-2551 GCA_964599205.1 uncultured Victivallaceae bacterium | reverse complement strand
AGTCTGCTGGTCGGGGTCAGTTACAACGCGCTGCTGATGAAGTATGCCGAAAGCCACGCCGCTGTGATCCTGATCAGCCTCGCCGCCTTTTTCGGCCTCGGCCTGGGACTGATGTGCTTCTGCGTCAGGGAGGGGACCTATCCTCCCGCGCCCGAGGCGGTCGACCGGAGTGCGAAATATCACTTGAAACGGTATTTCAGCGAGTGTTTCCGGGATCGCTACTACCGGCTGTTTTATCTCTATTCGGCCCTGGCCTTTATCGGCGGGAGCGGGTTCGGCGCATACGTGCTGCCTTATGCCAAGAGTCTTGAGGTCCCGCTGGAGGCTTACGGCAATGCGATGGCACTGATGCTCGCGGTTTCATTTGTGATGTCCTTCGTGCTCGGGCCGCTGGCGGACAAGTTCCATCCGCTGCGGGCGGGGCTCCTGATGATGATCGCGGTGTTCGTGTTCCACCTCTGCGGGGTTTTCATGATCAGCGGCGTCAAATCGTTTCTGTTTTTCTTCACCGTCAACGGGATTCTCGCCGGGAGTTACGGCACGCTGGCGATGTCGATTCCGATGCGGCTGCTGCCGAAGTCAAATTTCGGCCAGTTCAGCTCGGCGGCGATGATCGTCAACAATATTTTTTCACTGCTCTACATCCCGGTGCTCGGTTTCCTGGTCGACCTCTTCGGCGGCGAATACCGGATCGTGATTCTGACCGGAGCGGTGCTGATGGCGGCGGCGCTGGTTGCCGGCGCGCTGCTGTACCGGAATTTCCTGACCCTGGGTGGCGTGACCGGATACGTCGCGCCGCTGCCCGGAACCATGCTTGAAACCACAATCCGAAAGGAAGAAAAACAAATTGGATAAAGTCGTAAAAATTGCGGTGCTCGGCACCGGGAAGCGCGCACATGGCGTGATCGCCAATCTGCTCGGCGTCGCCGCCGGGCGGATTGAGGTCGCCGCGGTGTATGATCCCAATCCCCGGATGATCGACGTCGCGCTTGAGTTGTGGAAGTCGCCGGACGCCGCGCGCTGCGGCAGCGAAGGGGAGGCGATCCATTTCCACGGAGTTGAGTGGGTGATGATCTTTTCGCCCAACGCCTGCCACAAAGAGCAGATTTTGCAGGCCTTCGCCGCCGGGAAGCATGTTTTTGCCGAAAAGCCGCTGGCGACCTGCGTTGAGGACTGCATGGCGATTTACCATGCCCAGCAGGCGCATCCCGAACTTTGCTTCTCGATCGGCTTCGTGCTGCGCTACGCTCCGATCTACCGTAAAATCAAGGAACTCCTCGACAGCGGCGTTTACGGGAAACTGGTCTCAATCAACGCCGACGAGAATATTCCGCCCCATCACGGCGGCTACATCATGTGCAACTGGCGGCGGTACCGGCAATACGCCGGAACGCACATGCTTGAAAAGTGCTGCCACGACCTCGATCTCCTCAACTGGTTCTGCCGCTCGCTGCCGACCCGGGTCGCTTCGTTCGGCGGACTCAATATCTTCACTCGCGAAAACGCCGGCCTCGTCCGTAAGTACGGCATCGGCAAATACAAGCAGTGGAAGGAATACGTGGCGGAGCCCGATCCCTTCCTGGCGGAAAAAGACATTATGGACAATCAGGTCGCGATCGCCGAATACCGCAACGGCGTCAGGGTGGTTTTTCAGGCCACCATGTCCAATGCGATCCCGGAGCGGCGGATGTATTTCACTTTGACCGAGGGAACGATCATCGCCGAAATCTATTCGCGGCAGGTTCGTTGCCGCGGCCTCGGCGACAGCGTCAGCACGACCTGGGATTTCAGCTCCGGCGGCCCGGTCAACGGCCATGCGGGCGGGGATGAGGTGATGCAGCACGAACTTTTTGAAAGCATTTACCATGGCGCGCCGCCGAAATGCAGCGGGCTTGAGGGGCTGGAGAGCGCGATCCTGGCGATCGCCTTTGATGAAGCGGCCACCGCGAACAAAGTTGTCGAGCTGGAGCCCGTCTGGCGCGAGATCGGAAAGTGAGGAAAAAAATGAAAAAATATGGATTGATGATATTGGCGCTGGCTTCTCTCGTTCTGCCGGCGGCGGAAAATACGCTGAGCCGAGAGGCGACGCGGCCCTACGATTTGGCGAAGTTTCAAGGCCTCGAGCTCCGCCGGAATTTCGACCTCGATCATGCGGTGATCGTCGCCAACGACGCCGAAACGGATGCCGCGCCCCAATTGCTTCAGGAAGAGCTCCGCAAAGGTTGGGGCAAGACCATTCCGATCCGCCGTGTCGCCGATCGCGGCGACGGCGTTGAAAACCTGATCCTGACCGGTTCCGGCATGAACAACAACCCGATGCGCGAACTGGCCGCCAATCTCCAGATCATCCGCACCGCGACCGGCCCGGAAGTCCGGGTGCTGCCGGAGGCGATGGACTGGAAGCGCGGCGTCATCTACCTGGGGGGCCGCAATGAAGCGGAGCGGCGCGAGGCGGTCAAAAAGCTCCTGACCCGGTTCCCCGATCCCGCCCGGCTCGCCTTTTATACCGGGGAGCCCGCCAATCCGGAAAAAACGCTGAGCGATCCCACCC
>CAZRFG010000445.1:0-2558 GCA_964599205.1 uncultured Victivallaceae bacterium | reverse complement strand
GACCAGTCCGGCGATGTGTGCCATATCGACGAACAATTTCGCCCCGACCTTGTCGGCGATGGCGCGGAGCCGCGGAAAATCGATGATGCGCGGATAGGCGGAGGCCCCGGCCAGAAGCATTTTCGGCTGGTGCTCGACCGCGAGGCGCTCGATTTCATCGTAGTCGATCCGCTCGGTTTCGCGGTCAACGCCGTAGGGAACGATGTTGTAGAGCATCCCGGAGAAGTTGAGCGGATGCCCGTGGGTCAGGTGGCCGCCGTGGTCGAGGCTCATGGCCAGCACGGTGTCGCCGGGCTTGACCAGCGCGAAATAGACCGCCTGGTTGGCCGGGCTGCCGGCGTGGGGCTGGACGTTGGCCGCTTCGGCGCCGAAGAGTTTGCAGGCGCGTTCGATCGCGATCGATTCGACTTCGTCGACGAATTCGCAGCCGTTGTAATAGCGTTTGCCGGGGTAGCCTTCGGCATATTTATTGGTCAAAACCGAGGCCTGGGCGGCGCGGACGGCACAGCTGGTGAAGTTCTCGGAGGCGATCAGCTCGATCCCGTCGTTCTGGCGGGCGGCTTCGCAGTCGATCAGTTTGGCGATCACCGGGTCGGCGTTGCGCACCGCGGCGATGTCGTCGTAGGTCACGGCTTCGAGTTCGGTGAGGCGGCGGGCGTGGCGCTCTTCGCCCTGGAAGCGGGTGGCGATGAACTTGGTCAGCACCAATTGGGCGGCGGCGAAGTCGAGTTTGTCGCCGGAGAGGACGAGCACGTTGGCGGCGTTGTGGCGGCGGCTCTTTTCGGCCTCCTCGGCGGTATCGGCGACCACCGCGCGGACGCCGTGGTAACGGTTGGCGGCAATCGCCATCCCCAGGCCGGAACGGCAGAGCAGGAGACCGCAGTCGGCTTCGCCGCGGACGATCGCGCCGGCCACCGCCGCCCCGAAGACCGGGTAATCGTCGGCGGCGTCGAATTCGGCCGCGCCGCAGTCGATCACGGTCACCCCGGCGAGGGTGCGGAGCGATGCCGCAAGCTGTTTTTTGAGTTCATAGCCGCCGTGGTCGGCGCCGAGGGCGATGCGCATACAGTTGGGATCGAAGTCGAGTTGGTTGCTCATTGGAAAAATCTCCTTGCTTTATATCAATTGCCTGCAGAAACGCGTTGAAAAAGGGTGTCGAGCGCGGGGCGCATCATTTCAAAAATCCGCCGGTAGTGGCCGACGCTGCCGCCGTAGGGGTCGACAACATCGCGGTCGCCGAGCAGCAGGATGCACTTGTCCGCCGCTTCCGGGGCGAGCTCGAGCACGGCATGGCGGTGGCCGGCGGTCATCGCCACCACCAGATCGCAGTCGGCGATCAACTGGGGCGAGAGCCGGGTGCTGCGAAAGGAATCGAGGTCGATGCCGCATTCCGCCATCACCGCGATCGCCGCCTCGGACGCGGGCGCGCCGGTCCAGGCCGAACTGCCGGCGGAGAGGACCTCGATATCGCGTCGTCCGGCCCGGCGGCAGAGGTCGCCAAAGTAGGCCTCCGCCATCGGACTGCGGCAACTGTTCCCGGTGCAGACAAATAAAATGCGCATACAACCTCATGAAAACGATGGATATTTTACTATACACCGGATTTTGCAAAAGTCACTTCCAAGGCGGTGCAAAATGATGAAAAAAGCGGCCTCCGGAATCCCCGAAGCCGGAAATGCGGCGCTCCGACCGGTTGACGAAACTTGGTTTTCTAAAAGGAATTTTTATGGCTGCTTTTGAAAAAACGCCGGATCAGCGGCGGGCGCTGGCCCTGCTCGGCTCGGGGGCGCGCAACACCCTGCTCTTCGGCGGCTCGCGTTCGGGAAAAACCTTTATTCTGGTCTATTCACTGCTGGTACGGGCGATCCGGGAGCCGGGGAGCCGGCACATCATTCTGCGTTTCCGCGCCAACGCGGTGCGGCAGTCGGTCCGGCTGGACACCTTGCCCAAGGTGATCCGGCTGGCGTTCCCGGGGTTGACCTTTGCCGAAAACGCGGCCGACGGGTACTTGACGCTCCCCAACGGCTCCGAGATCTGGTTCGGCGGGCTTGACAGCGACGAACGGGTGGACAAGATTCTGGGAAAGGAATTCGCCACCATCTATTTCAACGAATGTTCGGAAATTTCGTACGGGGCGGTGACGACCGCGTTGACCCGGCTGGCGCAGCGGACCAAACTCGTCAACCGGGCCTATTTCGACTGCAATCCATCGGGGAAATCGCACTGGTCGTACCGGCTTTTTGTGGAAAAAGTCGATCCGGTGAGCCGTCTGGCGTTGCCGAACCCGAAAAATTACGCGGCGATGACGATGAATCCGGCGGGAAACCGGGTGAATTTGCCGCCGGGGTATTTGGAGGAGACGCTGGCGGGGTTGCCGGAGCGGCAGCGGCGGCGGTTTCTCGACGGGGAATTTCAGGAGGATCTGGCGGGGGCGCTGTGGAATTACGGGATGCTGGAGCGGTGCCGGGCGGGGGCGCTGCCGGAGCTGAGCCGGGTGGTAGTGGGGGTGGATCCGGCGGTGACTTCCGGGGAAAACGCCGACTTTACCGGGATTGTCG